>DATBQN010000033.1:0-17570 GCA_036560825.1 Thermoanaerobaculia bacterium | reverse complement strand
CGTGCCGCGCACCAACCGCGGCATCTTCGCCATCAACGAGCTGCCCGACCTCTCGCCGCGCATCCAGGTCGGCCTCTTCAACATCCTCGAGGAGCGCGACCTGCAGATCCGCGGCTTCCCGGTGCGCATCCCGCTCGACCTCCTCATGGTGTTCTCGGCCAACCCCGAGGACTACACCAACCGCGGCAGCATCATCACGCCGCTCAAGGACCGCATCTCGTCGCAGATCCTCACCCACTATCCGCCGGACGTCGGGGTCTCCGCCGACATCACGCGCCAGGAGGCGTGGACCGAGCGCGACGTGACCGGGGTGGTGATCCCCGAGAGTGTGCGCCTCCTCATCGAGGAGGTGAGCCTGGTCGCCCGCGAGAGCGACCTCGTCGACCAGTCGTCGGGCGTCTCCGCCCGCGTCTCCATCTCGGCGATGGAGCTCCTCGTCTCCAACCTCGAGCGGCGGGCGCTCTCGACCGGCGACCAGCCGATCTACCCGCGGCTCTGCGACCTCCAGATGCTGCTGCCGGCGATCACCGGCAAGGTCGAGATGGTCTACGAGGGCGAGCAGCAGGGGGCGGAGGTGGTGGCTCGCCGGCTCCTCGGCCTGGCGGTCAAGAAGGTCTTCGACGGGCGTTATCCCGAGGTCGGCAAGGAGCTGGGGAGCGGCGGCGAGGAGGATTCCGGCCCCTACGCCAAGATCACCCGCTGGTTCGCCGAGGGCAACGCGATCACCCTCTCGGACGAGCAGCCGTTCGCCGAGTACGAGGCAGAGATGAAGAAGGTCCCGGGCCTGCTGGAGCTCGCCGCGAAGCACGGCGGCAGCGGCGGCACCCGCGAGGAGCGCGCCTTCGCGGCCGAGATGGTCCTCGAGGGGCTCCACCAGCACCTCAAGGTGGCGCGCCAGGACCTCGACAGCCAGGTGAGCTACAAGGAGATGGTGAAGTTCCAGCTTCTCAAGCCCCGCAAGGGCGGCGCCGGCAGCCGGCGGGGCGGGGACGTGAATTGACGAGCGTCGAGCTCGAGCCAGACAAGGAGTCGCTTAAGGCAGATCTTCCCCCATCGTCATTCTGAGCGCAGCGAAGAATCTGGGGGAACGCCGAGCGCGAGCCCTCCGTCCCCCAGATCCTTCGCTCCGCTCAGGATGACATGTGGAGAAGTCATCTCACTAGCGAATTCCTCGGACCGACCATGCGGCACCGCTACTTCCACCTCGACCCGCGGCTCATCCAGGAGATCCTCGCCGGGCTCGACCTGCTGCGGCTGTTCAACCAGCTCGTGCTGGCCTCGGGCGGCGACGTCGAGGAGGCGATGAGCTGGATGCGCTACCTGCAGCAGGAGGGCTACCTCTCCGAGGAGGTGGATCTCGACGCCTTCTTCGCCAGCCTCGAGGACCAGCAGCTCGTCCAGCGCGACGGCGAGGGCGGCATGGCGCTCACCACCGGCGGCGAGCGCAAGATCCGCAAGAGCGCCTTCGAGGAGATCTTCTCCGGGCTCAGCAAGGCGGGTCCCGGGTATCACCCGATCCATGCCGCCGGCGAGGGGATGGAGCGCCTGCCGGAAACCCGCGCCTACCAGTTCGGCGACGACCTCCACCTGCTCGAGCCGGCGCGCTCGCTGCAGAACGCGCTCCGCCGCACCGAGGGCGAGCTCGATCTCGCGGAGGAGGACCTCGAGGTCTACGAGACGGAGCACCTGACGTCGTGCGCGACGATCGTCGCCATCGACATCAGCCACTCGATGATCCTCTACGGCGAGGACCGCATCACGCCGGCGAAGACGGTGGCCCTGGCGCTCACCGAGCTCATCACCACCAAGTATCCCAAAGACCACCTCGGCGTCATCCTCTTCGGCGACCGCGCCGAGCGGGTGGGGCTCTCGGAGCTCCCCTACATCCAGGCGGGGCCGTTCCACACCAACACCCGCGAGGCCCTGCAGATGGCGCGCGGCCTGCTGGCGCGCCAGAAGCAGCCCAACAAGCAGATCTTCCTGGTCACCGACGGCAAGCCCTCGGCGATCACCGAGAACGGGCGGATCTACAAGAACCCCTTCGGCCTCGACATGCGGATCGTCAACCTGACGCTCGAGGAGGCCGATCTCTGCCGCCGTCAGAAGGTGGTCATCACCACCTTCATGCTGGCGACCGACCCCATGCTCACCCAGTTCGTCGAGAAGCTCACCCAGATCAACCGCGGCCGCGCCTACTTCGCCTCGCCCTACAACCTGGGCGAGTTCATCCTCGCCGACTACATCCGCAACCGGCGGCGGCGGATCCACTAGAACCCTTAGAACCCTCGCCGCCGCGCTCCGCGGCGGTAGAATCCGGCGGTCCGTCAACACCAGGGGGAAGGCATGCGCCCGTCCCGTCGCTCGCCGTGGTCGAAGCCGATGCCGTCGCTGGCGCTCGTCGCCTGCCTGGGAGCGCTCGCCGGCTGCGGTCCGTCCGGCGGCGGTGGCCGGCCGGCGGCCCACCTGCGCAAGCTCGAGCCGTGTGCCCTGCTGACGCGGGCCGACGCCCAGGCGGCGCTCGGCGGACCGGTGGGGCAGATCGAGTCGACCAGCGTGCTCGACGACGCCAGGAACAGCTCGGGCGACCCCTCGCAGTGCGGCTACGGACTGGAGGACGACCCCTCGCGCACCCTCCGGCTCGAGGTGCGCCCGATGGCCAGCGCCGAGCGGGCGCGGGGCGTCCTCGACTCCACCCGCTCGGTGCTCCGGGCCACCGGGGTGACCGACGTCCCCGGGTTGGGCGACGCCGCCTTCTGGGCCGGCGCCGCCGTCCGCCAGCTCCACGTGAGGCAGGGGAGCGTCGAGATCGTCATCAGCTGCGATCCGGGCGAAGGCAAGGACGCTCTCGCCACCGCCCGAGGAGCGGCGGCGAAGGTCCTGGCGCGCCTGAAGGACGCAGAGAGGGCCGCCGCCCGCGGTTGACCTCCCCCCGGCCGCTGGGACGGCCGCTTTTCACCTGGGAGCTTGACCCTCGCCCGGAACGTCTTGACCGGGCCCCGGGCGTCTTACCCTCGCGCAGGGTCTTTTGCCCGGGCCCAGGGAGTTTGGCCCGAGCGCAGGGAGTTTTGCCCGCGCCCCGGGCGTTTTGCCCGACCGCAGGGCCGAGCTCCCGTTCGAGGTGCCAGCCGATTCCAGGCAACCTGGCCCGCCGGCCTGCGTAGTCGGAGAATGTCCGATCCGGAGGTCCGACCGATGCCCACCGCCTGCCGCCGTGCGGCGATCCTCGTTCCGCTGGCCGCGCTTCTGGGCGCCGCTCTCGCCGGGGCGGCTCCTACCGACCCCGGGCCGGTCCCGGCCGTGGACGTGCGACCGCACGCCTGCAAGGTGCCGGGGAGCCGGGAGACCCTCCGCTGCGCGACCCACGCCGTGTGGGAGGACCGCGTCGCGGGCAAGGGCCGGCGGATCGGCCTCAACATCGTCATCCTGCCCGCCCTGGGGCCCGCCCGCGCGCCGGATCCGGTCTTCCTGCTCGGCGGCGGACCCGGCGAAGGGATCGCCGACGAGGCGGCGGACCAGGTCCCCTTCGTGGCGGCGCTCCGCCGCCGCCGCGACGTCGTGCTCGTCGACCAGCGGGGCACCGGCCGCTCGAACCCGCTCCAGTGCGAGATCTACGGCCCCGGCGACGGCGACCCGCGCCGGCTCGCCGGCGAGATGTTCCCGGACGCGGTCGTCCGCGGCTGCCGCGAGCGGCTGGAAAAGCTGGCCGATCTCACCCTCTACACGACGCCCATCGCCATGGACGACCTCGACGAGGTGCGCGCCTGGCTGGGCTACGAGAAGGTCGATCTCTACGGCGGCTCCTACGGCACGCGGGCGGCCCAGGTCTACATGAAGCGCCACGGCGAGCGCGTGCGGGCCGCCGTCCTCGTCGGCGTGGCGCCGATCGACGAGGCGCTGCCCAGCCACCACGCCTACGCCGGCCAGCGCGCCGTCGACCTGCTCTTCGCCGAGTGCGCCGCCGATCGCGCCTGTCATGCCGCCTACCCCAGGATCGGCGAGGAGCTCCAGGCCGTGATGGCGCGGGTGGACCGCGGCGCGAAGGTGGCGATCGGAGATCTCGCAGGTCCCGCGGCCGGGCGGCGAACCGAGATCCAGCCCTCGCGCGGCGTGGTGGCCGAGGGCCTGCGCTTCGTCCTCTACGAATCCAACGGCGGAGAGCTGCCGCGCGAGATCGACCGCGCCTACCGCGGCGACCTCGCGCCCCTGGTGACGATGGCGCTCCAGCAGCGCCGGCGCCTCGCCCGCGGCCTCGCCCAGGGGATGTTCCTCACCGTCACCTGCGCCGAGGACATCCCCTTCCTCGATCCCCGCGAGGTCGCCCGCCTGACCGCGGGCACGCTCCTCGGCGACTACCGGGTGCGCTCCCAGCAGCGCGCCTGCGCGCTCTGGCCGCGGGCGCCGATCCCGGCGGGCCTGCGGGCGCCCCTGCGCTCCGACGTGCCGACGCTCCTCGTCTCCGGCGAGCGCGACCCGGTGACGCCGCCCGAGTTCGGCGAGCGGGTGGTGAAGGGCCTGCCCCGCGGCCTCCACGTCGTCATCCCCCATGGCGGCCACGGCTCCGGCGGCGGCGCCTGCGTCGACGAGATGATCGCCACCTTCATCGAGCGCGGCACGGCCGCGGGGCTCGACACCTCGTGCTTGAAGAAGCTGCCGGCGCCCAGCTTCAGGACGGAGCGCTAGGACGGCAGCGGGCTGCGGCGGAGGCGGGAGCGGATGGCCCGCAGCGGCTCGGCGGCGCGCCAGAGCCGGGACGAGGTGACGCCCTGGAGCCGCTCCTCCAGGGAGTGGCGCTCGCGCTCGATCCTGGCCAGCTCGCGGGCGAGGTGGGCGCGGTCGTCCTCCGCGGCGGCGAGGCAGGCCTCGAGGCGGACGACCTGGCGGAGAAGGTCGCTGCGGTCGTGGCCGATGCCCAGCGTCCTCGGGCTGGGGGGCTCGGGCACCGGCTGGACGCCGGACGCGGGCCGGCCGGCGGCGGCCTCGGCGCCGGCCATGAGCGCGGTGAGCTCAAGGAAGCGCGCGTTCCAGGAGTGGCTCCTCCCGAGGTCCCGGCGGGCCGCGCTCCGTTCCGGCGGCTCGGCGAGCGCCTCCTCGACGCGCGCCACGAAATCCTCCGGCGTGCGAGCGACGGCGACGTGAGGCGCCAGGTGCGCCAGCTCCGGCAGGTCCGTCGACACCACCGGCAGGCCGGCGGCGAGCATCTCGTAGACCTTGACCGGATCGGTCGCGGCGGTCAGGCGGTTGACGCGGAACGGGATGATGCCGACGTCGAAATGGCTGGCCACGCGCGGCAGGTCGGAGTAGGGGACCTCGCCGAGGAAGTGGACGTTCTCGCGGTCGCGCAGCGCGCCGACCTCGGCCCGGTAGGTGTCGCCGATCAGCCAGATCTCCCATTCCGGGCGGCGGGCGGCCAGCGCGCCGACGAGCGGCGCGTCGAACCAGTCGTGGATGCCGCCGAAGTAACCGAGGATCGGGTGCTTGGGCGCCCGCCGCAGCGCGCGGGCGGCGGCCGGCCCGAAGTGCTCGGGATCGCAGCCGTTCCTCAGGATGGCGGAGCGCCGGCTCGCCGGGGCGAGCTTGGCGTGGAGCGCTCGGGAGGCGGCCGTCACGAGGTCGGCGGTGCGCGCCAGGGCGAGCTCCTCGGCGGCGCAGTCGGCGTGGTCCTCGAAGGCCGAGAAGTCGTCCATGCAGTCGAAGAGCAGGAGACCGCGGAAGGCTTCGCGGCAGGCCTCGGCGAGCGGCCGCCAGAAGGGGAGCTGGGCGATCACCCAGGCGCCGTCCAGGGGATGCTCCGCGGCGAGCTCGCGGAGGGAGCTCATGGCGCGGGCGACCCCGTCCGCGCCGAGGCGGTCGCGGTAGGGGTCGAGGGCCGGGTCGCCGGCGAGCGCGAAGGTCCAGATGCCGCTCTCGACCGGCTGCGGCGAGGGCGGGCCGGCGCCGAGCCGCAGCCCAGGATAGTAGACGCGGTGGCCTGCGCGCGCGAAGCAGCGCGCCAGCTGCTGCGGCCGCTGGACGCGGAACGACCAGTCGATCATCGGCAGGAAGAGCACCGGAGTCCCGAGCATCGCTCTCGCCGGCAGCGGAGCAGGCCGCGGCGCGTCCTGGGCGGTACTTCCCATCTGACGTGACATGATGTTGCCAGGCGAAGTATTTCATTTCTGCGTCCAAACCTCGACGCCCGGCATGGCAGCCATCCGTTCGAAGATCCTCCTGCTGTACGGCACCCGTCCCGAGGCGATCAAGATGGCGCCGGTCGTCGAGGCGCTGCGGCGCCGGCCGGAGCGCTTCGACCTCACCGTCTGCACCACCGCCCAGCACCGGGGGATGCTCGATCAGGTCGAGCGGGTGTTCTGCCTGAGGCCCGACGTCGACCTCGACCTCATGCGCGACGACCAGGCGCTCAACGACCTCGCCGCGCGCGCCCTCGCCGCCATCGACCAGGTGCTGGGGGAGCGCGAGCCGGATTGGCTGCTGGTCCAGGGGGACACCACGACGGCGATGGCGGGAGCCCTGGCCGGGTTCCACCGCGGCGTGCGCGTCGGGCACGTCGAGGCGGGTCTCCGCACCGGCGACCTCGGGGCCCCCTTTCCCGAGGAGGCCAACCGGCGGATCGCCGACCTCCTGGCGACGGCGTGCTTCGCCCCCACCGACCGGGCGCGCCGCGCCCTTCTCGCGGAAGGGGTGGCGGCGGAGCGCATCCACGTCACCGGCAACACGGTGGTCGACGCGCTCGCGTCGGCCGCGGCCCGGCTGCCCGCCGCGGCGCCGGACCCGGCGCCCGGCGGCGAGGTCCTGGTGACGGTCCACCGCCGCGAGAGCTTCGGCGCGCCGCTCGCCGAGATCGTCGCGGCCCTGGCCGAGCTCGCTGGCGCCTTCCGGGAGGTGCGCTGGATCTTCCCGGTGCACCCCAACCCCAACGTGCGGGCGCTCGCCGGGCGCCGGCTCGGCGGCCTACCGAACTTCGAGCTGCACGAGCCGTTCGACTACCTGGAGCTGGTGCGCCGCCTCCGGCGGGCGCGGCTGGTGGTGACCGACAGCGGCGGCCTGCAGGAGGAGGCGCCGACCTTCTCCAAGCCCGTCCTCGTGCTGCGCGAGAAGACCGAGCGGCCGGAAGGGATCGCGGCGGGCGTGGCCCGGCTGGTCGGCACCGAGCGCGGGCGCATCGTGGCCGAGACGTCCCGCCTGCTGACGGACCGGGAGGCATACCGCAGCATGGCGAGCCCCGGCAACCCCTATGGCGACGGCTTCGCCGCCGAGCGGATCATCGCGGTCCTGGCGGGCTGCCCCTTCGTTCCCTTCGTCCCGGACGGGGCGGCGGCGTGCCGCGGCTGAACGCTCTCGCTCGCGGCTGGCGGGCGCTCCGCCCCTGGCGACGCGGCGCCCGGCCGCGGGCGGCCGTCGTCGTCGTCGCCTACACCCACCTGCCGCGGCTGCGGAGCTGCCTGGAGAGCGTCTTCGGCAAGACCGGGTACCCCAACCTCGCCGTCGTCGTCGTCGACAATTCGGGCGCGGAGGATGTGCGCCGGTTCCTCGGCGAGGAGGCGCGCCGGAGGTCGAATCTCGAGGTGGTGCTCAACGAGCGCAACCTGGGCTTCCCGCGCGCCGTCAACCTGGGCATCGCAGCCGCCGGGGACTGCGAGTACCTGGCGCTGCTCAACGACGACACGGTGGTCACGCCCGGCTGGCTCGGCGGCCTGCTGCGGCACCTCGAAACGCCGGGAGTCGAGCTCGTGGGGCCGGTCACCAACTGGGCCGGCAACGAGGCGCGCATCGAGGTCGACTACGAGACGATGGAGGAGATGGAGGCGTTCGCCGCGGCGTACGCACGGCGGCACCGGGGGATGATCTTCGACCTCCCGATGCTCGCCATGTACTGCGTCGCGATGCGGCGCGAGCTGGTCGACCGCATCGGGCCGCTCGACGAGCGCTTCGGCATCGGGATGTTCGAGGACGACGACTTCTCGCACCGGGTGCGGGCCGCCGGCGGCCGCGTGGTCTGCGCCGAGGACGTCTTCGTCCACCACTGGGGCCGCTCGTCCTTCGGCGCCATGGAGGCGGAGGCCTACCGGCGGCTCTTCGACGAGAACCGGCGGAAGTTCGAGGAGAAGTGGGGGGAGCCCTGGCGGCCGCACGCCTCGCGGCCGCCAACCGCCGCGGCCTACCGCAGGTAGCCGAGCGCGCGCAGGTCGCGCTTCGTCCTGTCGTCGAGCTCCAAAGCTCTCGACCGCGCCCGATCCGCCGCCGAAGCGAGCTCCCGCTGGAGGAGGCCACGCAGGGTCGCGGCCAGCCGCGGCTGCGCGCCCGCCAGGTCGCGCCGCTCGCCCGGGTCGGCGCGCAGATCGAAGAGGAGCTCGCCGCCGTCGCCGCGAGCGATGAGCTTGCGGCCCTTCCAGGTGACCGCCCGGCTGTCCGGCCCGTAGGCCGGCGACTCCGCGATGCGGGGGGTCTCCACGCAGGCCTCCGGCGCCGGGCTCCGCCGGAGCAGGGGGCCCAGGCTGCGGCCGCGGATCCCCGCGGGGGATGGGAGACCGAGGAGCTCGAGCACGGTGGGCACGACGTCGACCTGGCGGACCGCGCAGGGCACTCTCCGATTCGCGGCGACCCCCGGGCCGTGGAGGATCAGGGGCACGCGCAGCAACTCCTCGTACATCGAATGACCGTGCCCGACGCCCCAGAAGCCCCGCGGATCGGCGCCGATGGCGCCCTCGGCCAGGGCATGGTCCCAGAACTCCTCGCCGTGGTCGGAGGTGATCACCACCAGGGTCTGCTGCGCCCGGCCGGTTGCTTCGAGCCGGCGGTAGAGGCGGCGAACCTCTTCGTCGACGAAACGCAGAGCTCCGTCGTAGAGCGCCAGCCGGTGGGCGCGATAACGCCGGAAGGCGGGATCGTCGAGGTCGCGCTGGTCCCTGAGCCCCGCGAAGCTCCAGCCGCCGTGCTGGGGTCCGCGCGCCCCTCCCTCGGCCGCCGGGAAGAGATCGAAGAACGGCGGCGGCGGCTCGACCGGCTGGTGCAGGTCCATGTACTGGAGATAGAGAAAGAAGCGCTCGCTCGCCTTCCCGTCGAGCCAGCGGAGCGCCGCGGCGGTGAGCTGGGCGGCGTTCCTCCGTCCGACCTCGGCGGTGTCGAAGCCGGCTTCGAACCGCCCGAAGAGGAAGGGGTTGGCCGAGAACAGGCCGCTCCGGAAGCCGGCGCGGCGGAGGCGCATCGCGAGCGTCTCGACACCGTCGCGGATCTGCAGGATCGGCGTGTCCTCCCCGAGGAGCCGTACCTTGCCCGCGATGCCGGCGCCGTGCTCGGAAGGGTAGAGGGAGGTGAGCAGGCTGGCGGTGGAGGGCACCGTCCAGTTGGAGTGGGCGTAGGCGTTCGTGAAGACCGCGCCGTCCCGCGCCAGCTCGTCGGCGAGCGGCGTCGTGGGCCGCGGATAGCCGTAGGCGCTCACGTGGTCGGCCCGCAGCGTGTCGATGCAGACGACGATCAGGTTCCGCGCCGGCCCGGGAGCCGGCGCCGCCGCCGGGGAGGCGCAGGCCATGCAGGCGGCTGCGGCGGCCGCGAGGGCGATGCAGGCCGAGGCGGCTCGTGGCGGGATGCGCATGCGGTCCGGGGCGACCCCCGCATGCTATACCGGCCGCATCCCATCCCGGGTTCGGGGCGAGGACGGGCGTCCTGGCCCGCCTTGACCCTCCGAAGTTCCGGATGGTAAGTTGCTCACAAGCGCAATGGGTCCGAGCGAGCTCGCCGCGACAAACCGGTCGGAAGCGATGAAACCTGCCGTCGAATGGGTCGCCGTCGGCAGTCTTGCGGCCTATCGCGAGCAGTCGGCGGACCAAGCGCTCGAGGAGCGCCGTCGCCGGGCGGTCGAGCGCTCCCTGATGCAGGGCGCGGAGCGCTTCGCCGTTCCCGGCTACTGTTGGGTCTGCCGGCAGCCCGCCGACTTCCAGGTGGACTTCTCCTACGCCTATCCCGTCGACGGCGTGCTCACGCCCAACTGGCGGGAGCACCTGCGCTGCCCCGGCTGTCAGCTCAACGGCCGCATGCGCGCGACGATCCACTTTCTCGAGGAGCGGCTGGCGCCGTCCCCTGACGCCTCCATCTACCTCATGGAGCAGACGACGCCCCTCTTCACCTGCCTCTCGTCGCGGCATCCTGGGGTGACCGGCAGCGAGTACCTGGGCCGGGAGATCGGTCTCGGCGAGCGCACGGCCGGCGGCATCCGCAACGAGAGCGTGACGCGCCTGACCTTCGCCGATGCCCGCTTCGACCTCGTCCTCTCGCTCGACGTCTTCGAGCACGTGCCCGAGGTCGGCCGGGCGCTGGCGGAGTGCCACCGGGTCCTGCGCCCGGGCGGCAGCCTGCTCTTCTCCGTGCCGTTCCGGCCGGAGCACGGGGAGAACCTGGTGCGGGCGGTGGTCGACGAGCGGGGGGAGATCCAGCACCTGCTGCCGCCGGAATACCATGGCGATCCGCTCTCTGCCGAGGGCTGCCTGGCCTTCTATCATTTCGGCTGGGAGCTGCTCGGCCAGGTGCGCGCCGCCGGCTTCGCCGAGGCGTGCGGCCACTCGTTCTGGTCGCGCGACTTCGGATACCTGGGCGCGCCCCTCATCCTCTTCGTCGCCCGCAAGGGGCCGGGGACATGACCCGGCCGTCTCCGGTGGTGGTGACGGGGATGCACCGCTCGGGCACCTCGCTCGTCGCCTCGCTGGTCGCGGACCTCGGCGTCGGCATGGGGGAGCGCCAGCTCGCGGCGGACCGCAACAACCGGCGCGGCTACTTCGAGGACGTCGACTTCCTGGCGCTCGACCGGCGGATGCTCGAGGCCGCCTCGGCGTCCGGTGACGGCGGCCATCCCGATTGGGGGTGGACGGAGAGCGAGCGGCTCGACCGGCAGGCCTTCGCGGGCTTCCGGGACGAGGCCGAGGCCCTCGTCGCGGCCCGCGCCCGGACCGGCGACCCCTGGGGTTGGAAGGATCCCCGCACCACACTGGCGCTCGACTTCTGGAGCTCGCTCCTCGACGACGCCCGCTACGTCTTCGTGTACCGGCATCCGTGGGCCGTCGCCGACTCGATGCAGCGGCTGGGCGCCGACGTCTTCCTCCGCCATCCCGAGTACGCCTACCGCATCTGGAGCTTCTACAACCGGCAGCTCCTCGAGTTTCATCGCCGTCACCGGGACCGCTCGCTGCTGATCAGCGCCGAAGCGCTGGTGGGCCGGCCCGACCGCCTCGCCGGGCTGCTGCGCGAGCGCCTGGGCTTAGAGCTCGGGGAGGGCTCCTCGAGCGAGGTCGTGGACGCGGACCTCATCGCCTCCTGGGGTGTCAAGGACCCCTTGCCCCCGCTCGTCGCGGCGGTGCATCCGGAGTGCGTGGCGCTGCTCGGCGAGCTCGACCGCGCCGCCGACCTCTCCGGCGCCGGCCATTGGTCGACACGGTCCTCCAGCCGGTTCACGGCACCGGCGTCGGGGTCGGCGCGCCTCTCGGTCGTCATCCCCTGCTACGACCAGGGCGAGCTGCTGATCGAAGCGGTGGCGAGCGTCGAGCGCAGCGTCGAGGAAGCCTGCGAGCTGATCGTCGTCAACGACGGCTCGCGCCAGCCGCGCACGCTCGAGGTGCTCGACCGCCTGCGCCGGGCCGGCTATCGCATCGTCGACCAGGCGAATGCCGGCCTCGCCGCCGCCCGCAACCGCGGGGTGGCGCTCGCCGCCGGTTCCTACGTGCTGCCGCTCGACGCCGACAACCGGCTGCGGCCCGGCTTCGTCCCGGCGGCGCTCGCCATCCTGGAGGCCGCTCCCGAGGTCGGCGTGGTCTACGGGAACCGCCACGACTTCGGGCTGCGCAACGGCACCGTCGAGGTGCCGGACTTCAATCTTGCGAGCCTGTTGCTGTTCAACACCATCGACGCCTGCGCCCTGCTGCGCAAGGAGATGTGGAGCGCCTGCGGCGGCTACGATCCTCGCGCTCCCGCCTGGGAGGACTGGGAGCTCTGGATCGCCGGCGCCGAGCGCGGCTGGCTGCTGCGCCATCTTCCCGTCGTCGGCTTCGACTACCGCGTGCGTCCGGGCTCGATGATCACCGCGGTGGATGACGAGGAGCGGCGGCGCCTCTATGCCTACATCATCGCCAAGCACCGCGACCTCTATGGATCGCGGCTGCCCGAGATCCTCATCGAGGCGCAGCGCTCGGCGGCCGACCTCCTGAGCCTGCGGCGCGGGCGGGAGAGCAGCGAGGCGGCGATCCGCGCCGAGTACGAGTCCGTCGTCGAGGGAATGGCCGCGCAGCTCGGCGAGTTCGACGCCCGCATCCGCCAGCTCGGCAGCGAGATCGAGCTCCGCCACGCGGCGAGACAGCGGGAGGTGGCCGGGCTCGGCGGCGAGCTGGCGCAGCAGCGGTCGAAGGGCGAGAGCCTCGCGGCGCGCCGGGAGGAGCTGGAGAGCAGCCTCGCGGAGCGCGACCGGCAGGCGGAGGAGCTGCGCTCGACGCTGGAGGAGGCGCGAGCAGGCCTCGACTGGTCCTACCGCCGGTGGCAGGCGCGCGAGGGGGAGCTGGAGGCCATCCGGCGGTCGAAGATGTGGCGCTTCTGGATGGCGTATCAGGCGGCCCGGCGGGCGATCCTCGCTCCGCTCCGGCTCGCCCGGCGCCTGCCTCGGATCGCGGCCCGTAGTGCCCGCTCGCTGTCGAGCCTGGCGCGCCGCGCGACGGCCCGCGGGCTCGGCTGGCTCTACCTGGCAACCTGGACGGCGGGCGCCTGGCTGATCTCGATCCGGCGGCGCGGCAGGCTGCCGCCGGCGCCCGGCGGCGAGCCGACGGCGGTGTCGCCCGCAGAGCTCGGCCGGCGCCCGCGGATCCTCGTCGTCTGCCCGTATCCCCTCTACCCCGCGGACCACGGCGGCGGCGTGCGGATCTACAACCTGGTCCGGCGCCTGTCTCGCCACTGCGACCTCCATCTGCTGGTCTTCATTCCGGCGGACGACGATCCGCCGCAGCGCCAGGCGCTCGAGCCGTGGGTGGAGAAGCTCTACTTCCATCATTGGCGGCCGCGGTTCCAGCCGGACCTCTGGGGCCTCAAGCCTCCCGGCGTCCAGCTCTTCGAGGCGCCCGAGGTGCGCGCCCTGATCGCCGGGATCCTGTCGCGAGAGCGGATCGACGTCCTGCAGCTCGAGTACACCGAGCTCGGGCAGTACGGCCTGCCGCGCTTCGCGCGGGTCAAGGTCGTCTTGAGCGAGATCGACATCAGCTTCCGCTCCCGCGCCCGCCGCCGGCGGGCGGGCCTGCATCGCCGGTACGCGCTGGACCGGAACTTCGGCCACTCGCGGACCGACTGGATGCGCCAGTTCCGCTACGAGCTGCAGGTGGCGCGGCGGGCGGATCAGGTGCACGTCATGTCGAGCACGGACGGAGCCTACCTGGCGCGCTTCCTGCCCGACGGCTGGCGGAGGATTCGCGTCGTGCCGAACGCCGTCGCCCTCGACGACCACCGGCCCCCGGCCGCCGGCGCGCCGAGGAGCCGGCGGCTGCTGTTCGTCGGCAACTTCGAGCACCTCCCGAACCTTGACGCCCTCGACTACCTGCTGGGCGATCTCTGGCCCCGGATCCGGCGGCGTGTGCCCGACGCCGAGCTCGTGGTGGTGGGCGCCCGGGCGGGACCCTCGGTCTGCGGCTACGACGGGCGCGACGGGGTGACCGTAGTAGGGGCGGTGCCGGAGACCAGGCCGTACTTCCAGGAGTGCCGGGCCCTCGTCGCGCCGATCCGCGCCGGATCGGGCACCCGGCTCAAGGTCCTCGAGGCGCTGGCCTGCGCAACGCCGGTGCTGACGACCACCATCGGCGCGGAGGGGATCGAGGGCGTCCCCGGGCGGCACTTCCTGATCGCCGACGCCGCGGCGGATCTCGTCGAGGGCGCCTGCCGTCTGCTGGAAGACGACGAGCTGTGCGCCCGCCTGGGCCGGGAGGGCCGCGACCTCGTGGAGCGCCGCTACGGGTGGGAGGCCAGCGCCGCGGCGGCGCTCGCCGGGTACGCCGGCCTCCTGGACCGCTCGGCGTCCGGCGAGCGGAGCGCCTGGGAGCCTCCCGTCCTGATCCCGGCGGGGTCGCCGGCGAAGGACGAGGTCGACGTCTCGATCGTCATCCCCACGCTCCATGGCGGCGCCGTCCTCGAGCGCTGTCTCGCCGCCGTCGGCCGGCAGCGGACGGATCGGTCGGTCGAGGTCCTCTGCGTGGACTCGGGCTCTTCCGCGGCCGACCTCACGGCGATGGAGCGTGGCGGCGCGCGGGTGATCCACGTCGAGCGGAGCCAGTTCAATCACGGACTGACGCGCGACCTGGGAGCGGCCGCCAGCCGCGGTCGCGTGCTGGTCTTCCTCAACCAGGACGCGGTGCCCTGCGAGCCCGACTGGCTCGACCAGCTCACGGCTCCGCTCTTCGCGGCGGCCGACTGCGTCGCCGTGCAGGGCGCCATCGTCGAGGTCCCCGACCGGGAGCGGCGCTTCTACTGGGACTCCTGCGGCGATCGCTTCTATTTCACGCGGGAGACCCGACGCTGGCTCGAGCGGTACTTCGGCATCGGCTTCTCGACCGTCAACGCCGCCATCCGGCGGGACGTCTGGGAGCGCCACCCCTTCGGCTACGCGCCGATCCTGGAGGACAAGAAGTGGCAGCGCGAGGTGGTGGCGGCGGGCCACGGCATCGCGGTGGCGCCGCGCGCCGCCGTCGCGCACACGCACAACTACGACATGGGAAGCCTGGCGCGGCGCTGCGAGAGCGAAGGCTTCGGCTGGCGGACCCTGGGGGAGACCTACTCGCTGTCCGACCTGCTGGCGGACGTGCTGCGGCCCCGCATCTACGCCGACCTCCTGCGCGGCCTGGCGCGCGGCCAGATCCGCTCGCGGGCGGAGCTCTGTTTCCCTTTCCTGCGCCCCTGGCTGCTCTTCCGCGGCAACCGCTGGGGCAAAGCGCTGCGGGCTTAGATGGGCGGCGACGGCCTTCGCCGCCGGCTCACGCCCGCGGCAGCCAGTCGGCGGCGGTGCCCTCGATCGGACGATAGCGGGGAACGGTCAGCGGCGCGTGCAGGACGCCTATGGCATAGCCGAGGAGCGCGCGCCGCCAGCAGCGGGCGAAGACCTCGCCGTCCGGCGGCAGGTGCCTCTGACGCGCCGCCTGGCGGGCGTGCCGGTAGAACCACGGCAGGCCCCGCCGCAGCCCCTTCCATCCGGCGTGCTGCCAGTCGAGGATGGCCTCCGAGTGCGACTGGCCCGCGAAGCGCCGGGCGAGCCAGCGGGGCGTGATGCGCTCCGCCGCCGTGATGTGGCGGACGGGGGCCCCGGGCACGTAGAGGATGCGGCCGCCGCCGCGCTCGATGCGCAGGCAGAATTCGATCTCGTCGCAGGACACCAGGCGGTCGCCCTTGTAGCCCAGGTGGGTGCTGAAGAGGCCGAAGCGCTCGAACGCCTCGCGGCGGAAGGCGATGTTGGCGCCGCGCGGGTAGTCGTTGTAGGTGAGCTCCTGGATCTCCGGGCCCCTGTCCCACTCGGTCACGTAGACGAGGTAGCGCTCGGTGAACCAGGGCGGGAGCTCCCCCTGGAACCAGGGCTCCACCGCGCCGCCGACGACGAGGGCATCCTCGCGCAGGAGCGTCTCGACGAGAGTGCGGAGCCAGGCGGGCTCGGGAAACGAGTCGTCGTCGGCAAAGGCGATGATCTCGCCGCGGGCGCGCCGGACGCCGGCGTTGCGGGTCGCCGAGAGGCCGAGCTCGCGCTCCTCGACCACCTGCACGAGGTCCGGCCGGCGGCGGGCGATCTCGTGCGCCACCCGCAGGGTGTCGTCGGTCGAGCGGTTGTCGACGATGAGGACCTCCCAGCGGTCGGGCGGATAGTCGACGGCGAGCAGCGCGACGCTCGATTGCGCCAGGATCGCCGCGCGGTTGCGCGTGCAGACGACGACGCTCACGAACGGCAGCTCGTTCAAGGGTTGCTCGCGCGGTCCCATCGGATGGAGCTCCAGGAGGACGAAGGGTCGTCTGCTAGAGTTCTCGCGGTGGTCGACGCGGGATTACCAGGCAGCTCGGTGTAGGACATCACGTCGCGACTGGCCGAGCATGGCATGGAGATACTACCGTACCGCATCGGCTCGCGCAGGAGGTCGCCCAAGGTTGGCACTGAACGAAGAAGTCCCGCGAACGAGCCGAGAGGAAGCTCCGTCTCGATGGGGCAGGGCGGGGCTTGCGTTAATCCTGGTGATCGCCTTCTTTGTCATTACCACCGTAGTGTGGGTGAAGCGCGACAGCGTACCGCCGCTCTGGGATCAGGCACAATATCTCCAGGAGAGCGAGCTCCTCTATCACGTCCTTCGCCAGCACGGCCCGGTGGCGTTCCTCTCGCAATTCTCAGAGACTCTGAGAACAAAAGCACCGCTGATCACGGTGCTGCCGCTGCCGTTCTATTTCTTCCTGGGGGAGGATCAGCTGTCCGCGCGATACGTGAACGTGGTGTTCATCGTCCTCGCGTCATGGTACCTCTTCCGGCTCGGCGAGATGGTGGCAGGTCGGCGTGCGGCCTTGCTGAGCGTGGTCATCCTGAACACCTTCCCCTTGGTCGCCGGCATGTCGAGGCAGTTTCTCGTCGAGTACGGCTTGATGACGCTGGTGATCCTGTGGATGTACTACCTGGTGCGATGGCAGAGAGGCGAAGAGAGAGGATCTTCCTGGGCTCTGGGCCTGTTGCTGGGATTGGGGATGCTGCTCAAGGTCACCTTCCCGCTCTATGTGGGTGTGCCGACGGCACTGATGTTTGCGCAGGAGCTGCGAAAAAGGAGGCCGCGAGCGGCGGCGCTCGGCAGCCTCGCCCGCATCGCCGTCATCGCGGTTCCGATCGCCGGGACATGGTACTTCAAGAATTGGGCTTCGGTCTTCGCCTTCGTCGTGCAGGGCGGGTTTGGCCACGAGGCGCGGGAGTACAGCAAGGGAGATCTCTTCTCTCTTCCGACGTTGAGCGCATACTGGCTCGACCTGATCAATTTTGGAATGGGTGGGTACGCCCTGGTGCTGCTCGTGGTCCTCGCCTGCTGGGTTGGCGTCGGCCTGCGCCGAGGCGAGAACCGATCGGGCGTTGCCGGGGCTCACCTGCCCTTGTTGCTGGCCTGGTGGGTCGTTCCGTGGCTCGCTTTGACATTCGCCGTCAACAAGGACATCCGCTATTCGGTGCCGTACTTGCCGGCCCTGGCGCTGCTGCTGGGCGCCGGGTGGGAGGGACTGACCAGGCGTCGGTTCGGGATTGCCGGGTTGGGGCTGATCGCGGCGGTGAGCATCCTGAACTATGGCTACTACTCGTTCGGATCTCCTCGACCAGCGGGGGGCGAGCTGCGGGCGGCCGGCTTGATCTTGCTGAGCCAGAACCTGATGTGGGCACATCCGCCAACGCCGGAGACATGGCCGAACGAAAGCGTCGTCCGATGGATCGCTACCGATGCCGCCAAGCGGGGCATCGCGCAGCCGCACGTCACCGTGTTGTTCAGCCATGCCCGCTTGAGCGCCCACAATCTGAACTACCTGGCTGCGCTCCGGGAGTTGCCCATCCAATTCAGTACCTG
>DATBQN010000032.1:0-5362 GCA_036560825.1 Thermoanaerobaculia bacterium | reverse complement strand
TCAGCCGGAGCAGGATCCGCTCGGCCGGCGCCTCCGCGTCGCCTTCCACGACCGCGTGGTCGTCGGCGTCGCCGGCGACGTGCGGGTGCGCGGGCTCGAGCGGACGAGCGAGCCGCAGGTCTACCTCCCCTACCGCCAGGTGCCCGACGGCCAGCTCTACTACTACGCGCCGAAGGACCTCGTGGTGCGCGCCGCGGTGCGCCCGGAGACGCTGCTGCCGCCCATCCGCCGCATCCTCCGCGCCGCGGACCCCGAGCAGCCGGTCTCGGACGTCCGCACGATGGAGGAGATCGTCGACGGGGAGACCTCTTCGCGCGCGGTGCAGGTGCGGGTGCTCGGCGCCTTCGCCGCCATCGCCGCCCTCCTCGCGGGGATCGGCATCCACGGCCTCCTCTCCTTCGTGGTGTCGCAGCGGGCGAGGGAGATCGGCGTCCGCCGCGCCCTCGGCGCCCGCTCGGCCGACATCCTCACCGCCGTCCTCCGCCACGGCGTCTTGACCGCCGCAGCCGGAGTGATCCCCGGCCTCCTCCTCGCCTACGCCGCCGGCCGCGCCATGCAGGCCCTCCTCGCCGGCGTCCAGCCCACCGACCCGACGACCTTCGCCGCCGCGGCGTTCCTCTGCCTGCTGATGACGGTCTCGGGCTGCATCGTGCCCGCGCTCCGGGCGGTGCGGGTCGATCCGATGACGGTGGTGCGCGCGGAGTAGGGGCAGCCGCCTCCGCAGCCATCCCGGCTCCGCCAGCTCTCCCCCGGGCGCGCCTCTCTTCCTGGCGGCTCCCGTTCGCGCTCTCCCGGATCCTTCGCTTGATAAAGTCTCGGCACTTGGATTGAGCGCAGCCAGCGGGTCCACCCGCGGCGATAGAGAGGCGAATGCACGTCGGGATCGATCTCGGCACCACCAACTCGGTCCTCGCGACGTTCGACGGGACGTCGGTCTCGGTCGTCCCCAACGCGATCGGCGAGAACCTGACGCCATCAGTCGTGCGGATCGATGCCCGCGGCACCGAGACGGTCGGGAGGCGCGCCTTCCGCGCCCTGGAGACCGACCCGGGGAACACGCGCGGCGAGTTCAAGCGCCTGATGGGGACCGCCGAGCGGATCGCCTTCGACGCCTCCGGGTCGAGCTTCCTCCCCGAGGAGCTCTCGGCGCGGGTGCTCGGCTCGCTCCTCGACGACGCGGAGAGCGCCCTCGGCTTCCGCCCGGTGCGGGCGGTGATCTCCACCCCGGCCCTCTTCGAGCTGCCGCAGAATCACGCCACGATGCGCGCCGGCAAGCTCGCCGGCCTCCACGAGGTGGCCCTCCTCCAGGAGCCCATCGCCAGCGCCATCGCCGCCGGCTGGGCCGCCGACTCCCAGGGGCTGTGGCTGGTCTTCGACCTCGGCGGCGGGACGCTCGACGTCTCGCTCCTGGAGACCCGCGACGGCTGGCTTCGCGTGGTTGACCACGGGGGCGACAACTTCCTCGGCGGCAAGGACTTCGACAACGCGCTGACCGATTGGGCCGCGGCGCGCCTGGCGGCGGAGCACGGCTTGCCGCCCCTCTCCCGCGCCGACCGCGGAAGCCGGCGCGCGCTCGCCAAGCTCAAGGCGGCGGCGGAGCAGGCCAAGATCGATCTCTCGCGGGCCGAGCGCGCCATGATCTCCTGCGCCGAGTGGACGGCCGGAGCGGACGGCGCGCCGCTCGACGCCGACCTCGAAGTGTCGCGGAGCGAGCTCGAGGCGCTGACCGCGCCGCTCCTCGAGCGCAGCTTGAGCGTCTGTCTCGGCGTGCTCGAGAAGAACCGGCTGGCGCCCTCGGCAATCGAGCGGGTCGTCTTCGTGGGCGGCCCGACGCTGATGCCCGCGGTGCGGGCGCGGATCGGCGGCACCTTCGGAGGCCGGGTGGCCGAGGGAGTCGACCCGATGACCTCGGTGGCGCGCGGCGCCGCCCTCTATGCCGCCACCGCGGGGCTCGACGCGCGGCCCGCGGCAGCGCACGGGTCGGCCGCGGCGCGCGGGCTCGCGCTGCGGATGGAGCATCCCGCGGTCACCGCCGACACCGCGCCCTTCGTCGTCGGCCGCTTCCTGCCGCGCGCGGGCGAGGCGCTCCCCGCCAAGGTCCGGCTGGTGCGCGCCGACGGCGGCTTCGAGACTCCCGACGTCGCGGTCACCGGGGAGGGGAGCTTCGTCGCCCAGCTCGCGCTCCTGCCGCAGGCGCAGAACCGCTTCCGGCTGACGGCGCTCGACGGCGACGGCGACGAGGTCCAGCTCCAGGTCTCCGAGCTCGCCATCGTCCACGGCCTCGCGGTCGCCGACCCGCCGCTGGCGCGCGCGGTCGGCATCGCGCGCTCGAACGACACCGTCCACGTCTACTTCGAGAAGGGGACGCCGCTTCCGGCGCGGCGTACCGTCGTCCACCGGACCGCCTGGCGGGTGGCCCCCGGCAGCGGCGACGACCTGCTCGCGATCCCGGTCGTGCAGGGCGAGTTCCGCACCGCCCATCTCAACCGGTTGATCGGGCGCCTCCGGATCCCCGGCGCGGGCCTCGCGCGCGACCTGCCGGCGGGCGCGCGGGTCGAGGTCACCCTCGAGATCGACCGCTCCGGCCAGCTCCAGGCGCGCGCCCTCCTCCCCCAGATCGGCCAGAGCTTCGAGGAGGTCGTGCACGTGCTGGTTCCCTCGGCCTCGCCCGCGGTCCTGGAGCGGGAGCTCGCGGCGGCCGAGGGGCGGGTGACCGACCTGCGCCGGCGGGGCTTCGTCGCCAATCAGCCGTCGCTCGTGCGGGCGCTGGCCGGCGCCTCCGCTCTCCTCGCCGAGGCCCGGGCCGGACTTCTCGCGGCGCGCGGGGGGGACGCCGATGCCGCGGCCCGCGTGCACCGGCTGCTCCTCGACCTCAACGGCCAGCTCGAGGACGTCGAGGGCGACCTCGTCTGGCCGGAGCTCGCCGGGCGCGCCGACCGCGTCGTCCAGCTAGCGCTCGGCTGGATCCCGGAGCTCGGCACCGCGGCCGAGCAGCAGCTCATGGAGCGCGCGCTCGCGGCGCTCGGCGCGGCGCGGCAGAAGCGCGACGCGGCCGAGCTCGAGCGCCAGGTTCGCATGCTCGACGGTCTCATCCGGACCGCCGCATGGCGCGACCCGGCGACCCCCGACCGCGTCCTCTCCTGGTTCGAGACCCATGCCGCCGAGGCCAACGACCCGGCGCGGGCCGCCGTCCTGCTGGCGGAAGCGCGCCAGGCGAGCGCCACCCAGGACGCCGCGGCGCTCCGCGCCGTCCTCCGCCGGCTCGACGACCTCTTCCCCGGCGACGCCACGGAGCGCCATCTGAGCTTCGGCTCGGGGATCTGGTGAGCAGCCTCGAGGCCGAGAACGCCCTGGCGGGCCATCTCGCCAACCCCTTCCTCGTTCTCGACCTGCCGATCGAGGCGAGCCGCGAGGAGCTCGAGCGGCAGGGCGCCAAGCTCCTCGCCCTCCTCGCCGTCGGCGCCTCCGGAGCGGCGGTCTACGAGACGCCGCTCGGTCCCCGCGAGCGCACCGCCGAGGCCGTCCGCCTCGCCCTCCACCAGCTCCGCGACCCGCGACGGCGCGCGCTCCACGAGTGGTGGGCGCGCGGCCTGCGCTCCGCCGCCGGCCGCGGCCGCCGCAGGCTCACGCCATGATCCTCTACCTTCCCGTGTGGATTGCCCTCGCCGCCGTGCGCGCCGGGCTGTACTTTTTGAATCGCGACCGCGGTGCCCCGGCGCAGGCGGGGCCACGCCGACGGCGCAGCCGGGCTCGCCCGGAGATGGGCACGGCCAACTTCTATCTCGCGCTCTTTTACCTGTTCTGCGTCTCGCCGTTCGTGGTCATTCCCGTCACCGAGCAGGCGGGTCGCCTGCCCTCCTTCTGGATGGCGGCGATCCTCGCGCCGGTCCTGCTGGCGGCCGGCGGCTACACCATGCTGGTCTTTCCGCATTGGCTGGCCTGGCGCGTCTGCGGTCCGTGGCGCGTGCCCCTGCTCGGCCGGCTGCCGCTCTTCCTCGCCATCCGGTTCCGGCTCGCCGACCGCCAGGGGGCGGCCGAACTCTACGCCGCCCGCTTCGGCCGCGGCTGGGACCGGCGTCTCCCCGCCACGAGCCCGTGGACCCTCGCGGCCGCGGCCTGGCAGGCGGAGACCGCGGGCGACCCGCCGCGCGCCGACCTCCTCCTCAGCGGGCTGCGCCGGGTGCCGCCGAAGACCCGGATACCGCGGCGGGCGCGCGCGATCGCCGCCGAAGGGCTCGCCTGGGCGGCCGCGGGGCGGGGGGAGTGGGAGCGCGCCCGTGACCGGGCCTCGGCAAGCGGGGGGCGGGGAGTCGGTCTGGTGCGCCGGATCGCCGAGGCGCATCTCGGCGAATCCGTCTCGCGCGGTGCGCTCCTCGCCGCGTGGGCGCTGGCGCCGGGAAGGATCGCGGCCTTCTCCTCGCTCCGCGCCGCCCTGGCGTTGGCCGGCCGCGCGTCGGCGAACACCGCGACCGGGCTACTCGCGGCGAGCGCGCGGCTCGCGGCCCCTTCCGTCATCGGGCCTCACCTCGCCCACCTCCAGCTCCTCGCACGGGCCGTCGCGGGCCGTCCGGTGAGCGCGAGCGACGTGCTCCGCCTGGCCAGCGCCTGGACGCCGGAGCTGGACGGCGGAAAGGGGGCGGAGCTCGTGCGCCGCGCCCTGGAGCTCGGAGCGACCGATCTCTCCGATCTGCCGCAGGATCTGGAGCGGTCGATCCTCGCCGAGCTGGATGCCCTCGCCGAGGTCGCCGAGGGTGGGTGGAGTGGAGAGGACGGCGAGGTCGCCGCTCGGCTGCGACAGCAGCGCGCTCATCGCGCGTTCGAGGCCGTGCGCGAGGAGGTCGAGGCCTTCGATCGAGGGAAGGGGAGAGACGCGAGACGTCGGATGACCTTTCCGATGGACGAGCTCGAGCGCTGGCTGACCCTGCGGGAACGGGTGGAGCGCCTGGTGAAGGTGGGCGGCGGCGATGCTCTCGCCACGGCCTGGCACAACGGCCTGCGGGCGATGGCCTGCAACTGGGGAGTCTTCCTCGTCGAAGAACGCGGTCCGGAGGCGCAGTGGGCGGCCGCCTTGATGCACGATTGGAGCCGCCAGCTCGCGGAGCGGGTGGGCGACGAGGAGATCGCCACGCTGAGCGCGAGCAACCTCCAGATCGTCCGCAAGGCGCTGCGCTAGCTCGGCCGGCTCAGCCAGCCGTCATGCGAAGGTCACCTCTAACAGCGCGCAGCGGAGGGTGAAGGCCATCCTCTCCGGCGTTCCCTGCTCGACCTCGACGCTGACCCCCACCGTGCGCAGGAGCGTCCGCAGGCTCCCCGGCTCGGGCGCGGTGATCGCGATCCGCACCAGCTCGCAGCCTGGCGGTGA
>DATBQN010000031.1:0-3601 GCA_036560825.1 Thermoanaerobaculia bacterium | reverse complement strand
GTTTGTTTCTTGATTTCCGAAAAGAGACAGGACATGAGAATCCGCTCGCAGGTCTGCTGTGCGCTCTTCCTGTTGCTGGCGGTCCCCGCTCTGGCCTACGCCGCTCCCGCCGCGGCTCCGCCGCCGCAGTCGTCCCCCGCGGCGCCCGGCGCGGCCGCCCCGGCGGAGCAGGCTCCGCTCTTCCTGATCATCGGGCCCCTCCCCCTTCCCCGTACTGCGTTTACTGCAACTACGTCCTGGGCCACAACGACTGCTCGTCTCTCTGTCCCGCCGGACACACCGGCACCTGTCGCCTCCTGCGGGGCGAGTGCTCGGAGGACCCTTTTATCGTGACGTTTTGCTTCTGCGCGTAGTGTAGACCCGGGCGCGCGGCGGCCGGCGCGCACCGTCGTCGGGCTCCAGATCCGCGAGCGCCTTTTCGATTGCCGCGCCCGGCGTGATATCTTTCTGGCACCGCCGGGCGCCTGGGTTCACTCCTTGGCTTCGGTTGGAGGGCGCGGGCCTGGGAGCGACTCCGCGAAGAGTGTCCAGGCCTCGCCCGTCTTATTCTCCCCGCTTGCGCCTCCCCTGCCTTTCGCCTAGTATCCGCCGGGTAGCCAAAGACCCTATGTAGATCGTCGATCGTCCAGCTCTCCGAGGGAGGTCTGCCCCGAATGCAGCCGATGAGGGTACAACTCGGTCCGCGCCTGCTCCGCTACGGGCTGCCACTCGGGCTCCTCCTACTCGCCGCCGGCCTCCTCCATACCACCTACCGAATCGACGCCGACAACCGCTCCGCCTTCCCGCTGCCGCCGTTGGCGCGCTACAGCGCGAGCTCCGTCCTGCCCACCGAGTCGACGGCTCTGCTCGCCCGTGCGCGCGTGCCGGCGGAGTTCACGCTGCTCCGCGGCGAGACCATCCTCCAGGTCTTCGAGCGGCTGGGCCTGGCGGGCGCCGAGGCGCGCCAGGCGACCACGGCGCTCTCGACGCACGTCAACCCGCGCTCCCTGCGTGCCGGCAACCGCTACTCGGCCTTCTTCAACTCCGACTCGACCCTCGCCTCGCTCGAGATCACGCTCGACGGCGACGGCAGGCTCGAGATGGCGCGCACCGGCCGCGAGTGGGAGACCGTGTGGCAGCCGTTCCAGCGCACGGTCGAGGTGCGGGCGATCTCGGGCGAGGTCGACGGCTCGCTCGAGAGCTCGATCCGCCGCGCCGGAGCGCCGCTCGCTCTCGCCTATCGTTTGGCCGACGTGCTCAAGTGGGACATCGACTTCAACCGCGACCTCCATCGCGGCGACCGCTTCGAGGCGCTCTACGAGGAGGTCCGCCTGAACGGCGAGCCGAGCGGCATCGGCAACGTCCTCGCGGTCGGCTACCGGGATGCCGAAGGCCGCCGCCACGATGCCTATCATTTCCGCGGCGGCGACACCTATTACGACGGCGCCGGCCAGCCGCTGCGCAAGATGTTCCTGCGCTCGCCCCTGCGCTACTCGCACATCACCTCGAGCTTCAGCATGCACCGCTTCCACCCGGTGCTGAACGTCGTCCGGCCCCACTACGGCGTCGACTACGGCGCGCCGGTGGGGACGCCGGTCCAGGTCACCGCCAGCGGCGTCGTCGTCTCCGCCGGCTGGGACGGCGGCGGCGGCAACGTGGTCAAGGTGAGGCACGGCGAGCAGTACGTGACCGCCTACCTCCACCTCTCGCGCTTCGCCGCCGGCATCCGGCCGGGCGCGCGGGTGCGCCAGGGCGAGATCATCGCCTACACCGGCGCCACCGGGCTCGCCACCGGCCCCCACCTGGACTACCGCGTCAAGTACCGCGATCAGTGGATCGATCCGCTCTCCCTGAAGAGCGTGCGCGACGAGCCCATCCCGCAGTATCAGCTCGCCTCCTTCCGCTCCTGGATCGACGAGCTCAGGGCGAGCATGGAGAGCGGCCGGGTGTCGCCAGCGCTCAAGGCGCGCGCCGCACAGGTCCCGCAGCGGGCGATCGAAGCCGTCGCTCCGACCTCGCCGGCCCTGCCGCCCGTCGCGGGAGCGCTCGCACGGTAGGTCTTGCTTCCCGTGCCAGCCGCTAGGGGCGCGCGCGCGCGCGCCTGGTGCCGCGTCGATCTCGCGGGAGGCACGCTCGACATCTGGCCCCTGGGCCTCTTCCATCCCGGCGCGCGGACGGTCAACGTCGCCGTCGACCTCGCCGCGACCGTTCGCCTGCGTCCGGCGACCTCTCTCTACCGCGTGCGCCAGGGTGACGCGGCGGTGGAGGCGGCCTCGGCGGCGGCCCTCGCGCGCCAGCCCGAAGGCGCCCTCGCCGGGACGATCGCGCAAGCCCTCGACCTGCCCCCCTTCACGGCCGACCTCGCCAGCGACTCGCCGCGCGGAGGGGGCCTGGGGGCGAGCTCGGCGCTGGCGGTGGCGTTCATCGCCGCCGCCGAGGAGGCGTTCGATCTCCCGCGCTCGTCGGCGCCCGCGCGGGCCCATCTGGCGCGCGATCTCGAGGCTCGCCTGATGGAGCTGCCGACCGGCATCCAGGACCACTACCCGGCGCTCCTCGGCGGCGCGCTCGAGATCGAGCAGCGTCCCGGCGGAGAGCGGGTGCGCGCCCTACCGGTCGATCTCGAGCGATTGGCCGACAGCCTCCTCGTGGCGTATTCGGGGCTGAGCCATTTCTCGGCCGCTCACAACTGGCACGTGGTGCGCCGGCGCCTCGACGGCGAGGCCGCGGTGACCGCGCTCTTCGCGGGCATCGCGGCGGCGGCGAGCGAGATGGTGCCGGCGCTCGAGGCCGGCGAGCTGGACCGGGTGGGCGCGCTGATGAGCCGGGAATGGGCCTGCCGCCGGGAGCTCGCGCCCGGCGTCTCGACGCCGGCTCTCGAGACGCTCCTGTCCGCCGCGCTCGCCGCCGGCGCCTGGGGCGGCAAGGCGTGCGGGGCGGGTGGCGGCGGCTGCCTGGCGTTCCTCTGCCCGCCCGCCGCGCGCCAGGTTGTGGCGCGCGAGCTGGAGGCGGCCGGCGCAACGCTCCTCGCGGTGCGCCCGGTGGGGGAGCCGCTGCAGGTCGAGCTGGAAGATTAGGAGGGGGGCTCGGGCTACTGGCGCACCCGGTGCTCGAGGAGCTGCTGCGCCTTGTCCAACGTGAGCTGGGTGCCGAGCTGGATCTGGTGTGCGGCGCTCCAGCCCGTCAGCGTCGTCTCGAAGTACTGAACCAGATCGCCGTTCTGCCAGGAGATCAGCGCCTTCTGGCCGTTCTCGGACGAATAGAGCACCACGGTGCCGTCGCCGATCTGCGGCACCGGCCGGCTCGCCGCGACCTGGAACTGGAGGAGGTGGGTCTCGCTCGCGGCCGTCGAGTCGGTCGGGAGGCTCTGCACCTCCTCGATCGTCGTCGCAAGCGCCGTCGAGGCGCCGCTCTGGCTCACCAGCCCGTGGTTTCCGAGCTTGACGCCCACGTCGATTATCTGCGAGCGCGCGCCGTCCGCCAGGTTCTGCAGCCCGTGCGCCGATCCCGGTGCCGGGTCGGCGAGGATCAGCGCGTGGACCCGGTCGGCCATGGTCTGCGCGAACTCGGGGTAGAAGGAGGTGCCGCTCGCCAGGATGGCGGCGCTCGCCGCGTCGGCCAGGGC
>DATBQN010000030.1:0-3789 GCA_036560825.1 Thermoanaerobaculia bacterium | reverse complement strand
AAGAGGAGGAGACGAGCTGGCGCGAGGAGCCGGCCGTCGAGGAGCCCGCGCCCCGCCGCGTCGCGCCCTCGCCGTCGCCCTCCCGCTACGTGATCTCCCCCTCCGAGGTCGAGTCGATGGCGCGCGAGATCATCATCTCGGTGCCCGACAGCCGGCGCGCCGAGCAGGAGCGCAAGATCGCCATGTTCTGCGACTTCGAGAACATCGCCCTCGGCGTGCGCGACTCCGAGATCAGCAAGTTCGACATCACCCTGGTGCTCGAGCGGCTGGTCGAGAAGGGGAAGATCATCGTCAAGAAGGCCTACGCCGACTGGGAGCGCTACAGCGACTACAAGCGCCCCTTCCACGAGGCCGCCATCGAGCTGATCGACATCCCGCAGAAGTACTACTCGGGCAAGAACAGCGCCGACATCAAGATGGTGGTCGACGCGATGGACCTCCCCTACTCGAAGGAGCACCTCGACACCTTCGTCCTCCTCTCGGGCGACAGCGACTTCTCGCCGCTCGTCTCGAAGCTCAAGGAGAACAACAAGTACGTCATCGGCATCGGGGTGAAGAACTCGTCGTCGAACCTCCTGGTCGACAACTGCGACGAGTTCATCTACTACGAGGACGTCTGGCGCGATTCCGCCAAGGCGCCCCAGCTCGCCGGCCTCACCAAGAAGGCGGCCGAGGCGTTCAGCCTCATGGTCGAGTCGATCCAGGCGCTGGTGCGCGAGAACAAGGACGTCCTCTGGGGCTCGATGATCAAGCAGACGATGCAGCGCAAGAAGCCTTCGTTCAACGAAGGCTACTACGGCTACAGCACCTTCTCCGAGCTGCTCGAGGACGCCGAGCGGAAGAACATCATCAAGCTGAAGAAGGACCAGCGCTCCGGCACCTACATCGTGACCGGCTTCGCCAAGCGTTAGCCAGCCGCGCGAGCGGGCGGGGCGGAGGATCGCCCCGCCCCCATCGCCCCGACCGCCGGCTACCCTCCCACCCCCATCACGCCTTCCGTCTCCGTCCACCCCGGCCGGCGCCAGCTCCGCTCGCGCCCCGGGACCGGCGCCAGGCCGCACCGCTCGAGCTCTTCGCTCAAGCGGTCGAGGAAGCGATGCTGCCCCTTGACCACGGCGAGGTTCAAGAAGAACTCGCGCGCCTCGCCGTCGCGCTCGACGACGAAACGGAGCGCCTCGGTGCCGGGCCGCGGGCTGACCGCGAGCACCCCTTCGAAGGGGATGCGCTTCGGCCGGAAGGTGTGCAGCGGCTGGTAGGCGAGGCCGGCGCCGTCGAGCTCGACGGCGGGACGCCCGGCCGTCCACCAGATCTTGGCGAGGCTCCCCACGAAGAGGACGCTGTAGGCGAGGAGGACGCCGAAGCCGCGCCCCCACGCCCCGCGCTCGTCCGAGGGCAGCAGCCGGGTGAAGGCGCCGAGGACGACGACCAGCCCCATCCCCCAGAGCATGGCGCGGCGGCAAGTGCTCCGCACCCAGGGGCGGAACGGGAAGCGCTCGGGGGCCGCGGTCACCGGCCGAGTGTAATGCGGGGCGGTGCGATACTCTAACCTTCCTCTCTACCCAAGGAGTAGCCGATGAAAAGATCGCTGTCCATCCCGTCAACCGCGCTCGGCGTCGCGCTCATGGCGACCGCCGCGCTCGCGCAGCAGCAGGTCGACTTCCCGCGCCCGAGCCCCAACGCCAGCGTGTCGCAGCTCGTGGGGATCACCGAGATCACCCTCCACTACAGCCGGCCGGGGGTCAAGAACCGCAAGATCTGGGGCGGCCTCGTCCCCTACGGACAGGTCTGGCGGACGGGCGCCAACGAGAACACGACGATCGCCTTCTCGACCCCGGTGAAGATCGGCGGCCACGAGCTGCCGGCGGGCACCTACGGCCTGCAGACCATCCCCACCGCCGGCGATTGGACGGTCATCTTCAGCAAGGATGCCGAGCTCTGGGGCGCCTTCGACTACAAGGCCGAGCACGACGCGCTACGCATCCAGGCGACGCCCAGGCCGGCGGAGCCCGAGGAGCGGATGAGCTTCGCCTTCGACGACCTCACCGACACCTCCGCCACGGTGGTGCTGCGTTGGGAGCGGCTCGCGGTGCCGTTCACGGTCGAGGTCGACACCCCGAAGCTGGTCGTCGCGCGCGCGCAGTCGAGGCTCGGCTGGCGCGCGCTCAACCAGGCCGCCGCCTACTGCCTGCAGGGAGGCTGCGCCGGCGACGAGGGCCTGCGCTGGGCCGACGCCTCGATCGCCGTCGACGGCAATTTCTCCAACTACCAGACGCGAGCGCGCCTGCTGGCGAAGAAGGGCGACTACAAGGCGGCGGTCGCCGCCGGCGAAAAGGCGCTCGCGGCGGCGAAGACCGCGGCGCCGGCGCCGCCCGCGGCGGCGGTCGGCGACCTCGAGACGTCGGTCAAGGAGTGGCGGTCGAAGTAGCGACGGCGGCGAGCCAGAAGGGAAGGTCGCCGACGGCGTCGAGGCAGCCGAGGGGCGCCCGCGACTCGAGCTCGCGGCGCCCGTGCGCGCCGCTCGCGACGGCGAGCGCGGCGACCCCCGCGGCGCGAGCCATCTCGAGGTCGTGGACCGAGTCGCCGATCATGAGCGCCGACTCGGGCGCCACGCCCAGCTCGTCCAGGAGGTCCCAGAGCATCTGCGGGTGCGGCTTCGACGGCGCCTCGTCGGCGGTCCGCGTGGCCTGGAAGCGCGCCTCGAGGCCATGGCTCCGCAGCGCGTGGTCGAGGCCGCGCCGGCCCTTGCCCGTCGCCACCGCCAGGAGATAGCCGTCGCCGGCCAGCCGCGCGAGGAGCTCGGGAACGCCGCCGAAGAGCAGCTGCCGCTCGCGGTAGGTGGCGAGCCAGCGGCCGCGGTAGGAGGAGACCACCCGCTCGAAGAGGTCCTCGCCCCCGGCGGGAGCGAGCCGGTCGATCGTCTCGCGGAGCCCGAGCCCGATGGTGTCGCGGATCACCCCCTCGTCGGGCGCCGCGACGCCGGCGTCGACGAACGCTTCCCGCGTGCAGGCGACGATCGTCGCGATCGAGTCCATGAGGGTCCCGTCCCAGTCGAAGACGAGGAGCTCGAAGGGGCGCGCCGAGGTCATCGAGGTCATCGAGCCATGATCCTAACAGCCTCGAAACGCCAGACGTCGGCGCCGAGCAGCGCCGTGTGCTCGCGCTCGCCGTAGCGCCCGCGGAGGAAGGCGAGGAACGCCGGGGTCACCTCGCGATGGCCGCGGAGGAGCCAGACGCGGCGCGGCCGCGCGCGGTCGAGGAAGGCCCGCGCCGCCGGCAGGCTGTCGTCGCCTCCCGCCATGAGGTCCACCCGCCGCCGCGAGCCGAGGCGCGCGAAGCAGTGGTCGAAGTATTCGTGGTGAAAGGCGCGCCCGAGGACGACCACCCCGGAGTCGGGCGCGGGATCGCTGGCGACGACCCGCGCCACCGCCTCGCGGAACTGCTCCTTTTCCGGCACGCGATAGAAGCGCACGACGAAGAGGAGGTGCCAGAGGAGGAAGCCGAGAACCAGGGTGGCGAGGAGCGCCAGGCGGAGACCCAACGCCAGCACCTTGAAGGCCCGTGCGAGGAGCAAGTAGGCCGCGGGCAGGCCGACGATCAGGTTGCGGTTAGTGAGGAGCGGGAAGGCGAGGTAGGAGACTGCGACCGCGCCGGCGAAGGGCGCGACGAGCCAGATCACGAGGAGGAGGCTCGGCGAGTGACCGGCGATCGGCCGCTCGGCGAATCTCGCCGCCGCCTCGCCGTCACGGCGGGAGAACGCGGCCCACGCGACGCGGATCATCGCCAGGAGCC
>DATBQN010000029.1:0-6649 GCA_036560825.1 Thermoanaerobaculia bacterium | reverse complement strand
GTCGATCCGCCGGGCTCGGTCTCGAGGTGGAAGAGGGCGCGGCGGGCGGCGGGCGCGAGCTGCGAGAGGCGGATGACCGGGTCGGCCTCGGCCGCGCCCAGCCACTCGCGGAGCACGGCGGCGGAGAGCCGGTTGCCATTGACCGCGATGTCCTCGCCCGCGAGCTCGATGGTGCGCACGCCGGACCGCTCGATGCGCGGCCGGAGCACCACGCCGTCGTGCACGGGCAGCACCTCGTAGAGCCGCTCGATCGTGCGGCGGAGGCCGGCGCGATCGGCCGCCGGGGCGGGGGCGGAGGCCGGCGACGCCGCGGACGCCGCGGGCGCCGAATCTGCCGGCTGGGGCTCGGCGGCGAGGGGCGGGGTCCATGGATGGAGGGCGATCGCCGTCGCCAGGAGGAAGAGGACGACCGCGGCGCGCCGGGCGCGCCGCGGGAGGTCAGCGGGACGGGTGAGCATGGGGAAAGCTCCTCTCGCGTTCGACGAGGTCGTGGAGGAAGCGCAGGGCGAGCGCCGAGATCAGCAGACAGAGGCCGGCCATGGCGGCCGCGGCGGGGCTCGTCAGGGCGCCGGCGAGGGCCCGCTCGAACGGCACTAGGCGCTGCCAGATGGAAAGCATGTCGGTGAGACCATTCCCCAGCTCGCCGACCACCACGGTGGTCAGGCGCACGGTGAAGGCGGTGGCGCCGGTCAGGGTGATCCGCCCGAGGGCGAGGCGGACGGCCCCGAGGACGGCCGGCAGGGCGGCCAGGCCGAGGCCGGTGGCGACGAGGCAGACGGCGATCGCCGCCCGCCGCCAGCGGCGGGCGAAGGCGGCCCGGTGGAAAGCCCTGTCCGCGGCCGCGTCGATCGCCGCGGCGAGCGCCGTGCGCGCCGCGAAGCCCGCGCGCGGCGCCGGGCGCGGCAGCGCCGAGAGGATCTCGGCGAGCGCCCGATCGGCGGCGGTGTCGTCCGCGGCATCGGCGGCATCCGCGGCATCCGCATCGACGGCCATGGCTGCGAGGAAGCGGGCGATGGGGTCGGGGCGGTTCATGATATCGATCGTCGGCGGCCGAGCCCTCGGCCTCCATCCGCCCCTACGAGGTCGGGAGGCCTCCGGTTTCGGGTCCCCAGCCTAGCGCGGAGAGGGTCACGGCCATCTGCTTCCTCGCCCGGTGGAGGTTGGTCTTGACGGTGCCGAGCGGTTGCGCGAGCGCTTCGGCGATCTCCTCGTACGACAGCCCTTCCACGTAGCGCAGCACCACCGCCTCGCGGTAATCGGCGCGGAGGGCCGCGATGGCCCTCTCCAGCGCGCGCGCCAGGTCGTGGCGCTCCGCCGCCGCCGCCGGGCTCTCGGCGGCCGCGTCGGCCAGGGTCGCCAGCAGGTCGCCCCCCTCCTCGTCGGTCGACAGCGGCACCGATTCCGGGGCGGCGCGGCGCAGGTGATCGATCGTCGCGTTGTGCGCGATCTTGAACAGCCAGCTCGCGAACTTGCGCGACGGATCATAGCTGCCGAGGGCCCGGTACGCCTTGATGAACACCTCCTGGGCGAGATCCTCGGCGGTGTCGGGGTCGCCCACCATGCGCACGATGAGGCCGAAGACCGGCCGCTCGAAGCGCGCCACCAGCTCGCGGAACGCCTCCTGCGAGCCGGCCAGGACGTGCCGGACGAGCTCGGGGTCGGAGAGGCCCTTCATCGGGATCGGTGGAATCGGTGGGATCGGTCCATTCGCCCTCGATCGCTGTACGGCCTCCCGGTCCCAGGGTTGCCGGTTGGGCTATGCTGGAGTCCGCGCCCTCGCCCCCGGAACCCACCACGGCTGGAGGAACGACCCGATGCGAACCCGTCGCGGCACGCTCGTCATCCTGGCTCTCGCCCTGCTCTCGCTGCCCCTGCCCGGCGCCGCCGGCACCCTCGCCGGGGTCACGCTGCCCGACAAGGCGCAGGTCGGCTCCGACACGCTGGTCCTCAACGGCATGGCGCTGCGCAAGAAATTCTTCATCAAAGTGTATGTCGCCGGGCTCTACTTGGCACAGAAGGAAGGGGACGCCGCGAAGGTCCTCGCCGCCGACTCCCCCCGCCGGATGGAGATGGACTTCCTCTACGGCGTGAGCCCGGCGCAGATGTGCGACGCCTGGAAGGAAGGGCTCGAGGCCAACACGCCGAACGCCTCGGCGGCGGTCAAGAAGGGCTTCGAAACCCTCTGCTCGTGGATGGAGGACCTCCCGAAGGGGCAGAAGCTCGTGCTCACCTACGTCCCCGGCACGGGCACCCATGTCGAGGTCAAGGGTAAGGTCAAGGGAACCCTCGAGGGCAAGCCCACCGCCGACGCCATCCTCGCCACCTGGATCGGCAAGGACCCCGCTCCCGGCGCCGACTTCAAGGCCGGCGTGCTCGGGCACTAGCCGAGCCGGCGAGCCGCGCGCCTCGCCCACATAAAAAGGAGGAGCGTCGGGTGGCGCTCCTCTTGGGAGGGATGAGAGGGAGGTGTCAACCTCCCCGCAGGCGCCACCCTAGCGTCGGCATAGAACCTTGTCAATTTGCTTCTTTTGTATACAGTCCGCGCGCTCAGCGCCGGGTCCAGACGACGGCGAGGATGCCGATCCCGAGGAGGACCCGGTAGACGACGAAGACGTCGAGGCTGCGGCGGCGGAGCCAGCCGATCAGCCAGGCGATCACCGCGTAGCCCACCAGCGCCGACACCGCGATCCCCAGGCCGAAGGCGAGGGCCTCCGCCGGCGGCAGGCCGCCCTTCAGCAGCTTGTGCCCTTCGAGCAGCGCCGCCCCCGCGGCGATCGGCAGGAAGAGCAGGAAGGCGAAGCGCGCCGCCGCCTCGCGGTTGAAGCCGAGGAGGAGCGCGGCGGTGATGGTGATTCCGGCGCGCGAGGTGCCGGGCACCAGGGCGAGCGCCTGCGCGCAGCCGACCGCGAGGCCGGCGAGGATGCCGATGCCGGCGAGGTCGCGCGCCTTCGCCCCGGTGTGGTCGGCGAAGGCCAAGAGCAGGCCGAAAGCGATCGAGGTGCCGGCGATGAGGAGCGGGTTCCGCGCCGCGGTCTCGATCCAGTCCTTGAGGAGCACGCCGGCGATCGCCGCCGGGACGCTGCCGGCGACGAGCGCCGCGGCGAGCTTGCGCGGGTAGAAGCTGTCCTCGCCGCCGGCGCCGCCCTGCGCCTGGCCGGTGATGACGCCCTTCGCGAGATCGATGACGTCGCGCCGGAAGTAGACGAGGGCGGCGAGGAGCGTCCCCAGGTGGCAGGCGACGTCGAAGGCGAGGCCCTGATCGGGCCAGCCGAGGAGATAGGGGACGAGGATGAGGTGCGCCGACGAGCTCACCGGGATGAACTCGGTCACCCCCTGGACGATGGCGAGGACGATGGCGTGGAGCGGGCTCAAGACGGGTCGTTCCGCGGAGCGCCGGGATCATATGCCAGTGAGGACGGTCGAAGCGCGGTCCGTGCAGCGGATATACTCCCGACGCCTTCGCGAGCTGGCGAGCGGGCCCGTCGCGGAGGCGCCAATCACGGCATGAGCACCTACCTGGTCACCGGCGGCGCCGGCTTCATCGGCTCGAACTTCGTCCACCTGGCGCTCGCCGACGAGAGCCGGGACGCGGCGCCGGCGCGGCTCGTCGTCCTCGACAAGCTGACCTACGCCGGGCGCCGCGAGAACCTCGCGGACCTGCTCGGCGACCCGCGGCTCGTCTTCGTCGAGGGCGACATCGCCGACCGCGCCACCGTGCGGCGGATCTTCGCCGAGCACCGGCCGACGGCGGTCGTGAACTTTGCCGCCGAGAGCCACGTCGACCGCTCGATCGAGGATGCCAGCGCCTTCATCCGCACCAACATCGGCGGCGCCTTCGAGCTGCTGGAGGCGGCCCGCCACCAGTGGGCGGAGCGGCCGGAGAGCGAGCGGCGGCGCTGCCGCTTCCTCCACGTCTCGACCGACGAGGTCTACGGCAGCCTGGGGCCGGACGGGGCGTTCAGCGAGGAGACGCCGTACGCGCCGAGCTCGCCCTACGCCGCCTCGAAGGCCGCGGCCGACCACCTGGTGCGGGCGCATCACCACACCTACGGCCTGCCCACGCTCCTCACCAACTGCTCGAACAACTACGGCCCCTACCAGTTCCCCGAGAAGCTCATCCCGCTGATGATCCTGAACGCCCTCGAGGGCAGGCCGCTGCCGATCTACGGCGACGGCGGCAACGTGCGCGACTGGCTGCACGTCGACGACCACTGCCGGGGCCTCCTCGCGGTCCTCGCGCGCGGCCGGGTGGGCGAGAAGTACAACCTCGGCGGCCGCTCCGAGCGCACCAACCTGGAGGTCGTCGAGGCGATCTGCGACGCCCTCGACGCGGAGGTCCCGGCGGCCGGCAACCCGGCGCTCCGCGCTCGCGGGGTGGCGCGCTACCGCGACCTGCAGACCCGCGTCCCCGATCGGCCCGGCCACGACCGCCGCTACGCGATCGACGACGCCAAGGCCCGCCGCGAGCTCGGCTGGGCGCCGCGCCACGACCTCGCCTCCGGCCTCCGCGCCACGGTCCGCTGGTACCTCGACCACGAGGGCTGGTGCGCCGCGGTGGCCGGCGGAGCCCGCGACCGGCTGGGCCTCCTCGTCCGCTGACGTCATGAGGTTCCTGCCGCTGGAGCTCGAAGGCGTCGTGCTGGTCGAGCCGACCGTCCACCACGACCCGCGCGGGCTCTTCCTCGAGACCTACCACCAGTGGAAGTACCAGGAGGGCGGGATCCGCGAGACCTTCGTCCAGGACAACCGCTCGCAGAGCGTCCGCGGCACGCTGCGCGGCCTCCACGCCCAGCGCCTGCAGCCGCAGGGGAAGCTGGTGTTGGCGGTCTCCGGCGAGATCTTCGACGTCGCGGTCGACGTGCGCCGCGGCTCCCCCACCTTCGGGCGCTGGGTGTCGGCCATCCTCTCGGGCACCAACTTCCGCCAGCTCTACGTGCCGCCCGGCTTCGTGCACGGCTTCTGCGTGCTCTCGGAGACGGCCGAGGTCGAGTACAAGGTGACCGATTTCTACGCCCCGCACGACGAGCTCGCGGTGCTCTGGAACGACCCCGAGATCGGCATCGAATGGCCGATCCGCGACCCGGTCGTCTCGGACAAGGACCTCCGCGCGCCGCGGCTGGCCGAGATCCTCCACCTCCTGCCGGAGCATGAGCACGCCTGACCCGCCCGATTCTCTGACGGCCGGCCTCGGCGACGACCTCTTCACCGCCGCCGACCTCGACCAGCTCGCGCGCGCCGGGATCGCGCCCTCCGAGGCCCGCCGCCAGATCGAGCTGCTGCGGAACCCGCCGCCCCCCACATGCGTCCTCCGCCCCTGCCGCCCGGGCGACGGCATCCGCGAGATCGAGGCGAGCGAGCGCCCGCGGCTCCTGGCGCTAGCCGCCGGCGCGGCCGGCGCCGGCCGGGTGAGCCAGTTCGTCCCCGCCTCGGGCGCCGCGAGCCGCATGTTCAAGGCGCTCATGGAGGACCTGGAGCACCCCTCCGAGCCGCCGCCGCGGGAGGTCGCCGCCTTCCTCGCCGGCCTGCCGCGCTTCGCCTTCTACGAGGACCTGGCGGCTTGCCTCGCAAGCCGCGGCGAGGACCTCGACGCGCTCGCCGCCGCCGCCGATCCCGGCGCTCGGCGCGCCATCCTCGAGCATCTCCTGATGCCCTCGGGCCTCGACTATTCCGCCCGACCGAAGGGGTTGATCCCCTTTCATCGCTATCCCGACGGCCCGCGCACCGCCTTCGAGGAGCACCTCGTCGAGGCGGCGCAGACGATCGCCGACCGCGCCGGCGCCTGCCGGTTGCACGTCACCGTAGCGCCGCCGTTCGAGGCCGACTTCCGGGCGCTCCTCGGCCGCGCGCGGGAGCGCCTGGAGGCGCGCCTGGGGGTCCGCTTCGAGGTCGACTTCTCGAGCCAGCACCCGTCGACGGACACCCTCGCCGTCGACCCGGCAGGCCGCCCCTTCCGCCAGGACGACGGCACGCTGCTCCTTCGCCCCGGCGGCCACGGGGCGCTGATCGAGAACCTCACCGAGATGGCCGCCGCCGGGGGCGACCTCGTGCTGCTGAAGAACATCGACAACGTGCTGCCGGATCGCGGCAAGCCCCTGGTCAACCTCTGGCGGCGCCTCCTCTTGGGCTACATCGTGGACCTCGAGGCGCGCATCGCCGGCCTGCTGGACGAGCTCGAGCGGTGGGAGGACCGGGAGGCGGTTGCCGCGGCGGCACGGCTCTTCGACACGGAGCTGGGGCGCCCGATCCCCGAGGGCTTCCACGCCGCGCCGCTCTCCGCGCAGCGCGCAGCGCTCGTCGAGCGCCTCGCGCGGCCGCTCCGCGTCTGCGGCGTGGTGAGGAACACCGGCGAGCCCGGAGGGGGGCCCTTCTGGGTGCGCAGCGATCGAGCAGGCGAGACCTCGGTCCAGCTCGTCGAGACCTCACAGATCGACGGCGAGAACCCCGAGCAGCGCAACCATCTGCGGAGCGCCACCCACTTCAATCCGGTCGACATCGCGTGCGCCCTCCGCGATCGCCGGGGCCGCCCCTTCGATCTCCCGCGCTACATCGATCAGGCGACAGTGTTTCTATCCGACAAGTCGCACGGCGGCCGGACGCTCCGCGCCCTCGAGCGCCCCGGCCTGTGGAACGGCGCCATGGCCGGCTGGAA
>DATBQN010000028.1:0-41621 GCA_036560825.1 Thermoanaerobaculia bacterium | reverse complement strand
AGGTGAAGCCGGGGGTCCCCTTCTCGACCAGGAAGCCGCGCACGCCGTCGTCCGTCTTCGCCCAGACCACCGCGACGTCGGCGAGGGTGCCGTTGGTGATCCACTGCTTGCTGCCGTCGAGCACCCAGTCGCCGCCCTGCCGCCGCGCGGTCGTCCGCATGCCGCCGGGGTTGGAGCCGAAGTCGGGCTCGGTGAGGCCGAAGCAGCCGATCGCCTCGCCGGTCGCCAGGCGCGGGAGCCAGCGGTCCTTCTGCGCCGGGGAGCCGAAGGCGTGGATGGGATACATGACGAGGCCGCTCTGCACGGAGACGAAGCTGCGCAGCCCCGAGTCGCCGCGCTCCAGCTCCTGCATGATGAGCCCGTAGGCGACGCCGCCGAGGCCGGGGAGTCCGTAGTCGGAGAGGTTGGCGCCGAAGAGGTTCAAGCGGCCCATCTCGGGCACCAGCTCGAGCGGGGTGCGGCCGTCGCGGTGGCACTCCTCGATGATCGGCTTCAGCCGGTCGTCGACGAAGGCGCGCACGGTGTCGCGGATCAGCCGCTCCTCGTCGCTCAGGAGCGAGTCGAAGTCGAGAAAATCAACGCCTGGGAAACGGCTCAAGGGGAGTCCTCCTCCAGATGACGGTCCCGGATTGCGGCTTGAGAGTCGCGGCCAGAGCGCACCGCGACGGAAAATTCTATCACGGGTGGATGCCGGCGACCTGAGAACGAGCTGGACGTTGCAGGGGCAGGAATGGCTACCGAGACGCAATTCTCATTTCTCGCTTGACATTATTACACGTCTTGGTGCACGATCCGCCTCGCCGCGGCGATGGAGCCGCGGCGAACGAAAGGAGGTGATCATGGACGGCCGAGACCGGCAGCCCGAACCTGTTAGTGAAACGTTGGAGTAGGAAAGCCGGGCCGGGCCTGGGCTCTCTCAGGCGGAGCGTCCCAGACCCGAGCCCACCGCAGAAACCAAGGCGAAAGCCATGGCCTCTGGCGACTTCCAACCGTAGCATGCCGGAGGCCCAACCCCTTCCATCGGGAAGGAGAAGGAGTCTCGAACGATGTCTACGAAGCGATTCAAGGAGAAGCTGGTCGACTGGAAGGTGCTGCACGACAACCTCGCGCCGCGCCTGACCGACCTGCCGCAGTTCGCCGCCGACCACACGGCGCTCGGGCAGGTCCTCGCCCAGGCGCAGGATCTCGAGAACAAGCAGGAGCTGGCGCGAGCGGCCTTCCGCCAGGTCAATTCCCAGCGCAAGGAGATCTCGAAGCAGGGTGGCAAGCTGCAGACCCGCCTGGCGCTCGGCTTGAGGGGCGTCATGAACCCCGAGAACAGCGACCTGACCGAGTTCCGCATCAAGCCGCGCGCCGTGACGTCGGAGCGCCGGCGGCTCACTCCGCTCGAAAGAGCGGAGCGCGAGGCGGCGAGGGCGGCCGCCAGGCTGGCCCAGGTCAAGGCGGCGGAGAAGCCACCGCCGCCACCGCCCGCCAGCCCGACCCCCGCCACACAGTAGTCTACATCCTCCTTTGACCTGAAGCTCTCGGGCGCCGGGATCTCCCCGGCGCCCTTTCCATTCGACCAGCGCCTTTACTGCCCTACGCCCTGGAGCGACGCCTCGACCAAAAATCCTGAGGTCGCCGACAGCCAGAAGCCCAGGAGCAAAATCGCGAATGCCCTGAGTCGAACGCCTTTCATGATGATCGGGGCGGCGAGCACGACCAGCGCATGGATGAGCAAGACCCACCACAACATGTCGACCCGCCACGATTGCCGCGCTTCCGTGAACATGCGTGGTGGTCCTGGGAAACGAAGAACCGCTCCCATGACGACGATCAGCAGCGGGATGGCATAGGTGACCAACAGGAGGGTAAGGCGCCTCCGGATCGCCGGCGTCCGCAGCGGATTTCCGACCGTGAACGCGAGGATCGCTGCAACCAGAACCCCAAGGGAAACGGGCCACAGATCCAACACCACCTGGAACGATACGTTGGTGATCCGCCAGAACGCAGCCCAGGCTTCGCTGGCACTGACCATGGAAGACTCCTCGGTTAGGTACTTCGGGGCGATCGGATGCGCCCGAGTGTCGCAGAGACACGAGGCCCTTCGCAACCTGCAGCCAGGTCCACGGACAGGGTTCCCGTCCGCCCGCGCGAATTCTCGGCCTCCCGTGGGGCATGCAAGCCATCCCGAGACGAAATAAGCCGTCCCTTCGGTCTGCAAGAGATCCCGGGCAACTTCTCGGCTCGCCATGGCGTGTGCAAGCCGTCCCGAGACAAAACAAGCCGCCCTTTCGCCCTGCAAGAGATCCCGGGCAAGTTCTCGGCTTGCCGAAGGGCACCAGGTCCTTCACAGGCGCGGGGCGATCGTCTCCGCGGCCTCCGCGGAGGTGATGACCGGGTGCACCTCGAACTCGACGAGGTCGCTCCACGCCGCCATCCACTCGTCGAGCAGCTTCGGGTCGTCGGTCTCCATGAGCTGAAAGCAGCGCTCGAGCTCCCGATCGACCCAGCTCGCGACATAGACCAGGCCCTCGGGCGCCATCCGTCCGCTGTCCCGGAAGCGCCGGTAGACCGCCGCGGCGTCGCCGTTCCGATAGCGCTCGACCACCATGTAGAGGACCTTCGGCATCCGGGCCCCCCGAATCCCGTGCCCCGGGTCAGAACAGCCCGAGCCACGCGGGCGGCAGCTTGCCGCCGATCATCTTGAGCGCCGCCGGGATGACGATGAGGAGCTGCACGCCGTCGAAGAGGGCGTGCGCGGTCATCGCGGCCCAGATGCTCCGGCGCCAACGCACCAGGAAGGCGTAGATCAGCGACAGGATCCCCACTCCGATGAGGAGGAACGGCTGGCCGTAGGCGGTGTGGGCGAGGACGAACATCCCCGTCGAGAGGGCGATGCCCACCCGCGGCTGGAGGAGGCCGCGGAAGAAACCCTCCTCGACGACCCCCGCCGAGAGCGCGAGGAGCAGGCGGACGCCGATGGGGAGGGCGGCGAGCCAGGGGATGAGGGCCGGCGGCTGCTTGGGGAGCGCCCCCTCGGCGCCGAGCCCGTAGACGATGAAGAGGGCGACCAGGGCGACCGCGACGATCACCGCAATCCAGGCGCCGATGCCGAGGACGAGCCCGAGCCCGACCTCGCGGCCGACCGAGGGCGTCGCGAGGCCGAGCTGGACGGCGAGCTGGCGGCCGAGCGAGAGGCGCGGCGGGGGCGCGGCGGGGATCTCGAGGGGCGCTGGGATCTCGAGGGACGCGGCGGGGATCTCGAGAGCCGGCGCCGGGCGCTGGCGGAGGCCCGCGAAGCCGGCGAGGAACCACGTCAGGATCGCCCCGATCATCAGCTCGTGGAGGAGGAACAGGCGCCCCGGGCCGAGGTGGGCGAGGTCGAGTGTCGAGTCCCTGCCGAGCTCCCCCAGGGGCGAGAAGACGCCCGCCCAGAGGACGAAGGCGACGGCGAGGAAGGCGAGCGCCCGCCGCCAGGGCGCCGCGAAGCCGGGCGGATCGAAGCCGCGGCGCGCCGTCAGGCGATCGAAGGCCCAGGCGGCGAGGAGGGCGAGGAGGGCGGGGCCGGCGGCCCGCAGGAGCTCGCCGGCCGTCACGTCTTGGCCTTCTGCCGGTAGGCGCGCAGGACCGCGAGGGCGGAGGTCAGGCGCTGCATGCGACGGTTGCGCTGCTGGATCGCCGGGATGTCGTCGAGCGGCGCCTGCTCGCCCCGCAGCTCGCGCAGGTGGCGGTCGATCTCGAAGCCGAGCTGATCGAGATCGGGGCGGGTCATGGTGCGAAAGGTGCGCTCGGAAACCGCGGTGAATCCCCCGGCGATGTCGCGGGCCATGGCGTAGGCGCTGCCGCCGGGGAAGGCCATCCGGCTGGCATGATATCCCGATCGTCCCGGCGATCCCGCCTCTGCTAGACTCCACCGGCGATGCCGGGGGACCACCGTTTCCACCTCGCGATCGGCAGCCGCTTCGAGAACATCGAGCTGGTGCAGGTGGTGTTGAACGACTCGCTCGAGCGGATCGGCCTCGACGGCGACGCCCGCCACTGGGTGGACATCGCCGTGCGCGAGGCGGTCGCCAACGCGATCAAGCACGGCAACGCGCAGGACCCGGCGAAGACGGTCCAGGTGGACGCCGGGATCGACGGCGGCGAGCTGGTCATCCGGATCGAGGACCAGGGGAGCGGCTTCGATCCCGGCCAGCTGAGCGATCCGCTGGCGCCGGAGAACCTGCTGAAGCCCAACGGCCGCGGCATCTTCTACATGCGCAGCTTCATGGACGCGGTCGAATACGGGCCGCGCCCGGGCGGCGGGACGGTGGTGACGCTCCGCAAGCGAATCTCCGGTCTGCTGAAGCCTGAGCGGACGGACAGTCGCGGCGAAGAGGGAGAGCGAACCGAGGAGTTACGGCAGTAATCCGGGTCGGTGGATCGAGGGGTTGAGGGGGTGATCCGATCGACGCCTCGAAGCCCAGCGGAGGCACGGTAGACCGGACCGCGAATGCCGGTCATGGCCGCGATATCGGCGAGCCTTAAATGAAACGGAGGGATTAACCCAATGCAGCTCAGCACGCGACAGAGAGACGGTGTCACCATCGTCGACTTGAAGGGCAAGATCACCATCGGGGCGGGCGACGTGGAGCTCCGCAACGCGGTGCTCCAGGCGGTCAACGACGGCGCCAAGAAGATCCTCATCAACCTGAGCGGCGTGACGACCATCGACTCGTCGGGGGTCGGCGAGCTGGTCAGCTCCTACACCACGGCGAAGAACCGGGCCGCCCAGCTCAAGCTGGTCAACCTGCCCGACAAGGTGCAGGACGTCCTCACCGTCACCCAGCTCATCACCGTGTTTGACGTCTACGACACCGAGGACGAGGCCATCCGTTCCTTCTCGTGACCCGGCCGCCCGCCCCCAGCTCCCTCAGCAACCTGCCGCGCCGGTGAGCGGCCTGGGCGGCCGGCTCGCCGCGCTGCGCGAGCGGGTGGACGGGCGCCTGCCGGCCCTCCTGCCTCCCGTCCACGAGCGCCCGCAAGCCGTCCACCGGGCGATGCACTATGCGCTGACCGGGCCCGGCAAACGGGTCCGGCCGGTGCTCACCCTCGCCGTCGCCGAGATGTTCGGCGCGGCGACCGCCGCCGACACTCCGGTCCTCGACATTGCCTGCGCGGTCGAGATGGTGCACGCCTGCTCGCTCATCCTGGACGACCTGCCGGCGATGGACGCCGCCGCGCGCCGTCGCGGCCGCCCGACGGTCCACCTGGAGTTCGGCGAGGCGCCGGCCCTGCTCGCCGCGCTGGCGCTCCTCAACCGCGCCTATGCCCTGGTCGTCGAGGCGGCGCAGCGGCTCTCCCTGCGGCGCTACACCGGCGAGGACCTCATCCATCACCTGGCGGCGGCGATCGGCAGCGGCGGCCTCATCGGCGGCCAGGCGCTCGACCTCGCGAGCCGCCCCGAGGACCTCGACCTCGACCTCCTCGAATACATCCACAGCCACAAGACCGGCGCCCTGTTCATGGCGGCGGGGGAGCTGGGGGCGATGGCGGCCGACGCCCGCCGCAGGGACCTCGAGGTGGTCTCGCGCTACGCCAAGAACCTCGGGTTGGCCTTCCAGATCTCGGACGACCTCCTCGACGTCGAGGCGACCGTCGAGGAGACCGGCAAGGACGCCGGCCAGGACGCCGGCAAGGTCACCTTCGTCAAGCTCCTCGGCGTCGAAGGGGCGCGCACGCTCGCCGCCGAGCTCCTCGGCTTCGCCGTCGCCTCGCTCGCCCCGCTGGGCAGGAAGGCCGAGCCCCTCCGCGAGCTGGCGGGTTTCGTCGAGCGCCGGAGGAGCTAGAGCCGGGTACACTAAGCGCGCGATGCAACCCGGCAATCCGTCGACCGAGCACCTGGAGAGCGTGCGCTCGGAGCTGCGCCGCCTGGGTTACCTCAACCGCGGTTTCGAGCGCTTCCTGCTGCAGGACGCGATGCGGCCGCGGCAGACCGGTCGGACCCTCCTCCTGCTGACGGCGAAGGTCGGCCTGATCGCCGGCCTCGCCCTCGCGCTCGGTTTCGCCTTCCTCCTGGTGGCCGCGAACGGCGGGCTCGCGAGCGCCGCGCGCGACCTCCCGGTCCTCACCCTCCACCTCTTCCCACCTCTCGCGGCGGCGACCGGGCTGGCCTTCCTGGCGCTCTGCGGGCTCGTGGTCCTGGTGCTGCGGCTCTACCCCGTGCGCCACGTCGAGACCCTGGCGCTCGCCGCCGCCGTCGCGGCGGGAGCGGGCGGCCTGGCGCTCGCCTTCTGGCGCGGCCGCGAGCTCGTCGCCGGCGCCTCGGGGTCTCCTTCGTGGCAGCTCGCCGTCGTCGCGGTCGCCGCCCCGGCGGTCATCTATCTGGTCGTCAAGCTCGCCTATCACGGTCTCCTCGCCCTCGCCATCCTGCTGACCGACGCCCCGCCGCCGCGGCGGCTCTTCTCCCGCCGCTGGCTGGGATTCGCCGTCCTCTCCGGCGCCTTCGTCCTCACCCTGCCGGCGGTCCTCTCGGCGCGCCGCGCCGAGCCCGCGCCGCCCGCGGTCCTCCCCACCGCGCCGGGCGAGCGCGTGCTGCTGGTGGGGATCGACGGCGTGCTGCCCGAGGAGGTCGACTACCTGCTGGCCGTCGGCGACCTGCCGGAGCTCGCCCGGCTCTCCCGCGACGGCGGCGTGCTCGTCTCCTACGCCCGCCGCGCCGAGCCGCCGGCCTCGCTCTGGACCTCGGTCGCCACCGGCCTCCCCACGCCCGACCACGGGGTGACGGCCCTCGACAGCTTCCTGCCGCGGGGTGCGGGGACGCCTCTCGCGCGGAGCGGCCCCCTGCGCGCCTACTGGAGCGGCGTCGAGGTGCCGCTGGGTCTCGCCGAGCATCGCCCGGTGCTCGCCAACCGGCGCAGCGCCTTCGCCGTCTGGGAGCTCGCCGCGCGCGGCGGCGCCCCGGTCGCCGCGATCGACTGGTGGTCTACCTTCCCGGCCGAGCCCCTCCCCGGCCTGGTCGTCGCCCATGGCGCCTTTCAGCTCCTGGCGGAGAAGACGCCGGGGGCGGTCGCGCCGGCGGCCGGCGCCCCCGCGCTGGCGCGCCTGGCGGAGGAGATCGCCGCGCGGCCGGAGGAGCCCCGCCTCGCCGCCGCGCTCCCTGCCGGCTCGGCCGCCTCGCTCCTCGCCCGCGCCCTCGTGCCCGACCGCTTCTACCGCGAGGTGCTCTCCCGCGAGCTCGCTCCCGGTGCCGCGAACCCGCCTCGCGCCGCCGCCCTCTACCTCCCCGGCCTCGACATCGCGGCCGCCGGCTGGCGGGGAGGCGACGTCGCCTTCGCCGACCTGCTGCGCGGCGAGCTCCAGGCGACCGACGGCCTCCTGGCGCGGGAGCTGAGCGGCGGGACCAGCGGGGGGATCGGCACCGTCGCCCTCGTCCTCGACCCCGGGCGCCGGCGCACCGGCGGCCAGGGGAGGATCATCCTCTGGCGCCGCGCCTGGCAGCGCGATGGCTGCCCGGGGAGGAGATCGGGCGATCACTCGGCCGGTATCGCGCTCGAGGGGGTCGCCTCGGCGCTCCTCCGGGCCCTGGGTCTCCCGCAGAGCGACGAGCTGCCGCCGCCTCCCGACCTCTGCGGGGCCGGGTCGTGGCCGGCGCCCCCGGCCACCGTCGCCGGCTACGGACGGCCGCGCCGCCAGCCGCCGGTCGCCCGCGAGGGCGGCGAGTATCTGGAGAACCTGCGGTCGCTTGGCTACATTTAAGACACTCAATAGGAGGTAGAGGGTTCCCTCGAGCGATCGAACGATGGACGAACTCGACGAGGAGTCGATGCCGGTGGGCACCACCGCGCCGGCCGTGCTGGCGCGGCTGCCCCCGCATCGTTCAGAGTCAAGCGCCGAGTCGAGCGCCTGGCGCCTCGCCTACCCGCAGGCGCGCCGATCCGGCCACGTCGACGTCTGTCACGGCGTCGCGGTGGCCGATCCCTACCGCTGGCTCGAGGACCTCGACTCGGCCGAGACGCGCGCCTGGGTAGAGGCGGAGAACCGCCTCACCCTCTCCTACCTCGAGGGCGTCCCGGCGCGCCCGTGCATCCGCCGGCGGCTGACCGCGCTGTGGGATTACGAGAAGTACGGTCTGCCGACCCAGGAAGGCGGGCGTTATTTCTTCGCCAAGAACGACGGGCTGCAGAACCAGAGCGTGATCTACACCCTGGAGAGCCTCGACGGCACGCCGGCGAGGCTGATCGACCCCAACACGCTCTCCGCCGACGGCACCATCGCCCTCACCTCCTACGCGGTCGCCCCCGACGGCCGGCTCATCGCCTACGGGCTCGCCTCCGGCGGCTCGGACTGGGAGGAATGGCGGGTGCGCGAGGTGGCGACCGGCCGCGACCTCCCCGACCGGGTCTCCTGGATCAAGTTCTCGACCATCGCCTGGACGCACGACAACCGGGGCTTCTTCTACAGCCGCTACGACGAGCCCGAGGCGGGCGAGCAGCTCGAGCAGGCGAACTACTTCCAGAAGCTCTACTACCACCGCCTGGGCGAGCCGCAGGGCGCCGATCGCCTGGTGTACGAGCGCCCGGACCACAAGGAGTGGGGCTTCCAGGCCAAGGTGACCGACGACGGCCGCTATCTCGTCGTCGAGGTCTGGCGCGGCACCGAGATCGAGAACGGCGTCTTCTACCTGGAGCTGGCGCCGGGCGGCGCGATGCCGCCGGTATCTCCGGCCGCTCGGACGATCCCGGCGCCTCCGCTGCCTCCCATCGTCGAGCTGCTCGACGACTTCGACGCCTCCTATCGCGTCGTCGGCAACGACGGCCCGCTCTTCTGGCTGCGGACCAACCTGGGCGCGCCGCGCGGGCGGCTGATCGCCGTCGACGCGTCGTGCCCGGCGCGCGAGGGCTGGCGCGAGGTGCTGCCGGAGGCCGATGAGACGCTCGAGGCGGTCTCCATCCTCGCCGGCCGCTTCGTCGCCACCTACCTGAAGGACGCGCGCTCGCAGGTGCGCATCCTCTCCCTGGCGGGCGAGCTGGAGCGGGAGGTCGAGCTGCCGGGACTGGGGACGGTGACGGGATTCTCGGGCCACCGGCGCGACCGCCAGACCTTCTTCCTCTTCACCAGCTACACCACGCCGAGCACCGTCTACCATTACGACCTCGACCGCGCCGAGAGCCGCGTCTTCCGCCGCCCGCGGGTGCCCTTCGACCCGGCCTGCTACGAGACGCGCCAGGTCTTCTTCACCAGCAAGGACGGCACCCGCGTGCCGATGTTCGTCACCGCGCGGAAGGGCCTGGCGCTCGACGGCGAGAACCCGACGCTCCTCCACGGCTACGGAGGCTTCGACGTCTCGCTCACCCCCACCTTCCCGGTCGCCAGCCTGGTGTGGATGGAGATGGGCGGGGTGTACGCCGTCGCCAACCTCCGCGGCGGCGGCGAGTACGGCGAGGAGTGGCACCGGGCGGGATCGAAGCGCAAGAAGCAGAACGTCTTCGACGATTTCCTCGCCGCCGCCGACTGGCTGATCGACAACCGCTACACCTCGCCCTCGCGGCTGGCGGCGAGCGGCCGCAGCAACGGCGGCCTCCTGGTCGGCGCCGCCATGACCCAGCGCCCCGACCGCTTCGGCGCCGTGGTGGTCGGCGTCGGCGTGCTCGACATGCTGCGCTTCCACCGGTTCACCATCGGCTGGGGCTGGGTGTCGGACTACGGCTCGCCCGATGACCGCGCGGACTTCGAGGTCCTCTACGCCTACTCGCCCTACCACAATCTCCACCCCGGCGCCGCGTACCCGGCGACGCTCATCACCACCGCCGACCACGACGACCGCGTGGTGCCGGCGCACAGCTTCAAGTTCGCGGCTGCCCTGCAGCACGCCCAGGGCGGTCCCGAGCCGGTCCTCATCCGCATCGAGACCCGCGCCGGCCACGGCACCGGCAAGCCGACCTCGAAACAGATCGACGAGTCGACCGACGAGCTCGGCTTCCTGGTCAAGGCGCTGGGGCTCGAGGTGCCGGCGAGAGGGCCGGAGGACGGCGGACGCGGGTAAGATCGCCCCCGATGCGCCGCAGCGCCCGCCGTCTCCGCTCGCTCGGCGCGCTTCTCAAGGGCGCCACGGCGCTCCTCCTCCTTCTCCTCCCTGCCGCTCCCGCCGCCCCCCAGCCCGCCTCGCGCGAGCGCGAGCTCGCCGAGATCCGCGCCGAGATCTCCGGCCTCCAGGGGCGTCTGGCGCGGGCGCGGCGGGAGCAGGTCGGCCTCCAGGGGGAGCTCAGGACGACCGACGTCGAGCTCGAGCTCGAGGCGGAGCGGCTGGCCGAGGCGCTGGCGGCGCGCGACCTCGCGGTGGCGCGGGCGGCGGCCTCCGAGCGCCGGGTCGGGGAGCTGGAGACCGCTCTCGCGGCGGCGCGGGTCGACCTCGGACGGCGCCTCGCCGGCCTCTACCGCCTGGGCCGCCAGGGCTACCTGCGCCTCTTCCTCTCGCTCAAGCCGGACGCCGAGCTCCTCCCCTCGATCCGGCTCATGCGCTACCTGGCGCGGCGCGACCGGGCGACGATCGACCGCTACACCGAGGACCGCGAGCGCCTCGCCGCCGAGCGCGACCGCCTGCGCGCGGCGCGCGAGGAGGGCGAGCGCTGGATCGTCCAGGAGCGGGTGCGCCGCGCCGCCCTGGTGAGCTTGCGCGGCCGGCAGGCGGCGCTCCTCGCGGCGGCCGACAGCGAGCGCCGGACGCTCGCCGCCCGCGCCGCCGAGCTCGGCGAGCGGGAGCGGAAGCTCGCCGGCCTCGTCGACCTCCTGGCGAAGAGGGAGGCGATGATCGGGCTGCCCGGCGAGGCGGGCCAGTCGATGCAGGCCTTCCGCGGCGTCCTCGACTGGCCGGCGCGCGGGCGGGTGACCGCCGGCTTCGGCCCCCTCCTCGACCCGCGGTACCACACCCGCGTGCCGCACAACGGGATCGACATCGCGACCGCCGCGGGGAGCGAGGTGCGCGCCGTCTTCCCCGGCAAGGTGCTCTTCGCGGCTCCCTTCGAAGGCTACGGCGCGACCGTCGTCCTCTTCCATTCCGGACGCGTCCTCACCCTCTACGCGGGCCTCTCCGAGCCGCGGGTCAACCGCGAGGATATGGTATCGTTGGGGCAGGTCGTGGGCTTGGCCTCCGACAAGCTTTACTTCGAGATCCGCGTGGACAACCGCCCCGAAAACCCCTCGAGCTGGTTACGGTAGGTCGCCTATGAACCCGAACCGTCGGAGCCAACGAAGCCGCGTCCTCTTCCTCCTCGTCTCGGCGGCGCTGGTGCTGCCCATCCTCGCCGGCACGCTCCTGCGCGCCTCCGAGGAGCGCGACGCGCCCCCCAAGGAAGACTCCTTCTACAAGTACCTCTCGGTGTTCAGCGAGGTGCTGGGCCTGGTGCGCCAGTCCTACGTCGACGAGCCCGACATGAGCTCGCTCATGGCCGGCGCGCTCGACGGCGCCACCGACGCGCTCGATCCGTTCTCGGTCTACGTTCCCGCCGATCGGCTGGCCGGCTTCGACGAGGCGAAGAACGTGGGCTCGCGCCGCAGCGGCCTCACCCTCCTCAAGGAGCACGGCGTCGCCTACGTCGTCGCGGTGGAGAAGGGGAGCCCGGGCGCCGGCGCCGGCCTCAAGGTGGGCGACATCGTGGCCAAGCTCGACGGCCGCTCGACCCATCTGATGCCGCTCTGGGAGATCGGCGAGATCCTCGCCCGCCCGGCGGGCACCCACGTGGCGGTCGAGGTGATCCGCTTGGGCGAGCCGGTCAAGCTGAGCTTCGATCTCAAGCCGTTCGCGCCGCCGCCGCCCTCCCTCGACGTGGTCAAGGGGGCCCAGGTGCTGCGCATCCCCGGCTTCGGTCCGGACACCGCCGCGGCGGTCCGCGCCATCCTCTCGCGCGGCGCCGAGCACAGCGGCGCGAAGCTGCTGATCGACCTGCGCGGCGTCGCCGCGGGCGATCCCGAGGCCGCCTACGCCGTCGCCGAGCTCTTCGCCCAGGGCGATCTCGGCCAGCTCGCCGGCCGCACCGGCGCGATCAAGAGCTTCACCGGCAACGCGGCGCCGATCTGGCGCGGCAAGGCGGTCCTCCTCGTCGACCGCGGCACCCTCGGCGCCTCCGAGGTGCTGGCGACGGTGCTGCGCCAGAAGATGGGCGCCGAGCTCGTCGGCGAGCGCACCTTCGGCCACGCCGGGCGGCTGGGCAGCCTCGATCTCTCGTCGGGCCGCCTGCTCTACACCGACGCCTTCTACACCGGGCCGAACAAGAAGCCTCTCCGCGAGTCGCTCAAGCCCGACGTGCTGGTCGACGAGCGGGCGCGCACCTTCCTCGAGAAGGACGCGCCGATCGACGACCTGATCCTCGAGCGCGGGGTGCACCGGCTCCTCGGCACCGAGGGGGAGACGGCGAAGAAAGCCGCTTGATGCCCCGCAGCCGGCCGGTGATCCGAAGGCGACCCGGTCGGCCGTCGCCCTTCCCCAGCCTGCTCCTCTTCCTCTGCGGCGTTCTCGTCGGCGCCGCGGGCTTCTATTTCGGCTGCCGGGATGCCGGCTATCACGGCTCGCATGGCTCTGAACGTGCCGAGGACGAGCCCGCCGCCTCCGCTCCCAGCGCTCGGATCGCTCGCCATGGCGCCGGTGCGCGCCTCCGCGATCGCCGCGCGGGAAGCGATCCGCCCACGCCCGCCGTGGACGGTGCCTCGACCGCGGCGGCCGCTACGGAAACCCGAGTCGATGGCGTTCGCCTGGCCGTGGTGATCGACGACCTCGGCCGGAGCGTCGAGGAGGTCGAGAGCCTCGAGCGGCTCGGCGTCCCGCTCACCTACTCGGTGCTTCCCTACGAGGAGCAGACGGCGGAGGTGATCGCGGCCCTCCGCCGCCACGGGGACGAGATCCTCTGCCACCTGCCGATGGAGCCGGTCAGCGGGCAGAACCCCGGACCGGGGGCCTTGCGCGCCAACATGGACGCCGGAGAGCTCCGCGCGGCGACCGCCGCGGCGCTCGCCGCGGTGCCCGGGGCGGTCGGCGTGAACAACCACATGGGCTCGCGGCTGTCCGCCGACGACCGGTCGATGCACGCCGTCCTCGGGGTGCTCGCCGACCGCAAGCTCTTCTTCCTCGATTCGCGGACGAGCGCGGACAGCGTCGGCTACCGCGTCGCCATGGCGCTCGGCCTGCCGGCGGCCCAGCGCCAGGTCTTCCTCGACGGCGATCAGCGGCCGCAGATCATCCGCGAGCAGTTCGCGCGCCTGCTGGCGATCGCGCGCGATCGGGGAGCGGCGATCGCCATCGGCCATCCCCACCCGTCGACGATCGAGGCGCTCACCGCCGAGGTGCCGAGAGCGAAGTCCCTGGGGTACCGCTTCGTGCCGGTCTCCGACCTCCTCGATCGCCCGGCGCCGGCGCGCTGAGCCCTGCTCACTCGCTCCTCAGCACCTCGATCGGCCGGCGCTCGAGGGCGCGCCAGCTGGCGGCGAGGCCGGCGACGACTGTCAAGGCGACGCTCACGACGACGGCGACGAGGAAGGGCAGCGGCTCGGTCTGCCAACGCTGGTTGAAGCCGCGGGTGAGGACCGCCCAGGCGAGGACGCCGCCGCCTGCGGCGCCGATGATTCCGGCGACGAGGCCGATCAGGGCGTACTCGACGGCGAAGATCGCCGCCACGCCGCGGCGCGTGACGCCCAGGGTCTTCATGAGGGCGACCTCGCGGCCGCGGCGGCCGGCGCCGGCGGTGACCGCGCCGGCGAGGATCGCGATCCCGGCGAGGACGGTGAAGCTGCCGAGGAAGCGGATGCCGAGGCCGATGCGCGACAGCACCCGCACGACCTTCTCGAGGATCTCGCGGATGCGCAGGAGCGTGATGTTCGGGTAGCGGGCGGCGATGAGGTCCTGCGCCCGCTGCTCGCCACCCGCCGGCAGGTGGGCGACCGCGAGGCGCTGCTGCGGCGCCGCCTCGAGCACCCCCGGCTCGACGACGAGGAAGAAGTTGATGCCGAAGGTCTGCCAGTTGACCTCGCGCAGGCTGGTGACGGTGAGGTCGAGCGGCACGCCCTGGATGTCGAAGTGGAGCACCGAGCCCAGCCCGACCCCGAGGTCGTCGGCGAAGCTCTTCTCGACGCTCACCTCGGGCCGCTTGGGGTCGCTCCACAGCTTGCCGGCGACGAGGGTGTTGTCCTCGGGGAGCTTCTCCATGTAGGTCAGCCGCTGCTCGCGGGTGAGCGCCCAGCGCCGGCCGCGCGGCAGCCGGTTCGCCATCCGCTCCACGCCGCGCCCGTCGATCGCGGTGAGGCGCGCCATGACGACGGGCACCGACTCGACGCGCGTCGCGCCGGCCTGGCGGAGGAGCGCCTGGACGCCCGCCCACTGATCGGGCTGAATGTCGACGAGGAACGCCGAGGGAGCCCCCTGGGGCAGCTCCGCGGTGAGCTCGCTCGAGAGGCGCCGCTCGACGAGGCCCATCCCGAGGACGACGAGGACGCCCAGGCCGAGGGCCACGATGGCGCCGAGCGTCGCCGCGCCGGGTCGCCCGAGGGCGGCGAGGCCGTGGCGGAGCCACAGCCGCGCGGTGCCCCGTGGCAGCCGGCGCGCGGACCAGGCCACGGCGAGGGCCGCGAGGGTCAGGGCGAGGGTCGCGCCGACGATGCCGCCGGTGAAGGCGAGGCCGCGCAGCGGCGACCCCGACTGCAGGGTCGCCATGCCGAGGATCCCCGCCGCCAGCACCGCCAGGGTCGCCATGGTGACCCCGCGGTGGCCGGGCAGCGGCTCGGCGTCGCGGCGCAGCACGCGCGCCGGCGGCACGGCGAGGACGCCGCCGAGCGGCGGCAGGCTGAAGAGGAGGGCGACGCCGGTGCCCAGGAGGAGGCCGCGGGCGAGCGCCCACGGCTGCCAGGCGTGGATCAGCTCGTGGGGGATGAGGTCCGGGAAGAGGTTGGGGAGGACCGCCTGGAGGACTCCGCCGACGGCCATTCCGACGACGCTTCCGGCGAGCCCGAGGAGGGCGGTCTGCCCGACGTAGAGGGCGAGGATCTCCCGCGGCCGCATGCCGAGGCATTTCAGCACCGCGATGGCGTCCAGGCGGCCGGCGAGCCAGGCGCGGACGCTCTGGGCGACGCCGATGCCGCCGACGAAGAGGGAGAGGAGGGCGACGAGGCCGAGGAAGCGGCCGACGCGCTGGAAGTTCTCGCGCAGCGCCGGCTGCCCGTCCTTGTAGGTCTGCACGCGATAGAAGCTCGGGCCGGGAAGGGAGCGCCGCAGCCGCTCGGCGGCGTCCGAGATCGCGCCGGCCGTCATCCCCGCCGGGAGCTTGAGGAGCGTCTTGCGGTCGACGCGGCTGCCGCGCGCGACGAGCGAGGTGCGCGCCAGGCCGGCGCTCGACACGAAGACCCGCGGCCCCAGCGACAGCGAAATGCTGATGCGGTCGGGCTCGGAGAGCACCTCGCCGGCGATGCGGAACGGGGCGCCGCCGATGTCGAGCCGGTCGCCGACCTTGAGATGAAGGCGCGACAGGAGCTCGGGCCCCACCACCGTGCTCTCCGGGTCGAGGAGCTTCGCCAGCGGGACCTGGGGGCGCAGCTCGAGCTTGCCATAGAAGGGATAGTCGCCCGCGATCGCCTTGAGCTCGGTCAGCTGGGACGGACCGGCGGCGGCCTGTCCTTGCTGAGACGGCCCGGCGGCCGCCGGGCTCGGGCGCGGCGCCGAGACGACGGTGACCATCTCCTGGACGTCGGTGCGCTGCGCCCCGCCGAGGCCGGCGCGGGCGAGGCTGAAGCCGGGAGGCAGCGGGCGGCTCCCCTCGATCACCAGGTCGGCGGCGAGGAGCTGGCGGGCCTCGGCGCGCAGCCCCTCGTCGAGGCTCGCCGAGAGCCCGGCGACCGCCACCACCGCGGCGACGCCGACCGCGAGGCAGGCGACGAAGAAGGCGAGGCGCGCCGCCGACCCGCGCGACTCGCGGAGCATGATGCGCAGGTAGGTCGCGGGGCTCACCGCACCCTCTGGGCCGCCGGGGCGAGCGCCTCGGTGCGCTCGACCTGGCCGTCCTTGAGGTGCACCAGGCGATCGGCGAGCGCCGCCACCGCGGGATCGTGGGTCACCAGCACCAGGGTCGTGCCCTGGCGGCGCTTGAGGTCGAGGAGGATCTCGAGCACCCGCTTGCCCGTCGCGCTGTCGAGGTTTCCGGTGGGCTCGTCGGCGAGGAGGATCGGCGGCTGCGCGGCGAAGGCGCGGGCGAGCGCCACCCGCTGCTGCTCGCCGCCGGAGAGCTGGCTCGGATAGTGGTGGCCGCGGTCGGCCAGGCCGACCGAGTCGAGGAGCTCGTCGGCCCTGACGCCGGGCCCCCGCACGCCGGCGAGCTCCAGGGGGAGGAGCACGTTCTCGCGCGCCGTCAGGTTGCCGAGGAGCTGGAAGGTCTGGAAGACGAAGCCGAGCTTGCGCCGGCGCAGGAGGGCGAGCTGGTCCTCGGTCATCCCCTGGATGGGGACGCCGTCGATCAGCACCTCGCCCGCGGTCGGGCGGTCGAGCCCGGCCATCAGCGCGAGGAGGGTCGACTTGCCGCTCCCCGAGGGGCCGAGGACGGCGGCGAACTCGCCCGGCGGGATCGCGAGGTCGACCGCGTCGAGGATGGTGAGCATGCGGCCCCCCGAGGGGAGACGGCGGGTGAGGCGGCGGAGCTCGATTCTGGGAGTCGTCATCGCAGAGCAGAACCGGCCGAGGCGCGGGGGCATTCCGCGGAAATGTTTGGGTGGCACCTCTGGAGAGCCCGAATGTTTGGGTGGCACCTCCCACCGCACCTCCCGCGGCGCCCGAAATGTTTGGGTGGCACCTCCCGCGGCGCCGGCGCGGGAAGACGCGACGCGGGCCGTCCGTTGTGCCTGGATAGAATGCGGACCGTGAAACACGCGCCGACCCTCGCCCTGCTCCCGATCCTCGCCCTGCTCACCGCCTGCGGGCAGGGGGCGAGGGGCGCGGGCGAGCCCGGGGCCTCCAGACCCGCGGAGTCGCCCGCGGCCGTCGGCGCCTCCGGCCCGCTCGTCGCCTTTCTCGGCGACAGCCTGACCGCCGGGCTGGGGCTCGACGAGGGCCAGGCCTACCCGGCGCTCGTCGGGGAGCGCCTCGCGCGCTCGGGCGAGCCGATCCGGGTGCTCAACGCCGGGGTGAGCGGCGACACCACCGCTGGCGGCCTGCGGCGGCTGCCCTGGCTGCTCTCGCAGCATCCGGCCGCGATCGTCGTCGAGCTGGGGGCGAACGACGGCCTGCGCGGCACGCCGATCGAGGAGATCGAGGGGAGCCTGCGGCAGATCGTCCGCCGCGCCCAGGCGGCCGGCGCCAGGGTGCTCATCGTCGGCATGCGCATTCCGCCCAACTACGGTCCGGACTACACGGGCCGCTTCGCGGCGATCTACCCGCGGCTCGCGCGCGAGCTCGACGTGCCGCTCGTCCCGTTCCTCCTCGAAGGGGTGGGCGGCGACCCGGCGCTCAACCAGGCGGACGGCATCCATCCGACCGCCCGGGGCCAGGAGCTGGTGGCCGACAACGTAGTGCCCTACCTTCGTCGCCTCCTCACGAGGGTCCCCTGACGAAACGCTCCTTCTGTCGCGCCTGACGACGCCGACGATGAAGATCGTCCACACCAGCGACTGGCACGTCGGCCGCCGATGGAAGGGGCTGCAGCGCCTCGACGAGCTGGAGGCCGTGCTCGAGCATCTCGCGACCTTCATCGAAGAGCGATCCATCGACCTCGTCCTCCACACCGGGGACGTCTTCGAGAGCCGCAACCCGCCCGCCGAGGCGGAGCGGCTGGTGAACCGGTTCCTGGTCCGCGTGGGTCGAAGCGGAGCTCATATGCTCGTCATCGCCGGCAACCACGACGATCCGCTCCGCCTGGACGCTCGCTCGTTGCTCACCGAGTTCGTCAACGTGCAGATCGTCGGCAGCCCGCGCCCCGCCTCCCGCGGCGGGACGCGGACCATCGAGACCCGTGGTGGAGAGAAGGCGGTCGTCGCGGCGCTTCCGTTCGCGTCCCCGGGAGCCTGGGTGTCGGCGCTGGACCTCGCCGGCGAGGAGGCGAGCGCCAGGACCAAATACGCTCGCATGTTCGAGCGCGCGGTGCGGGATCTCTGTGGCGCCTTTCGGCCGGACGCCGTCAACCTCCTCATGGCGCACACGCATCTCGAGGGAGCCCTCTTCGGCGAATCGGAGCGCCGCGTTCACATCGGAGAGGACTGGGCCGCCTCGCCGGAGGCGCTGCCGTCCACGGCGACCTACGTCGCCCTCGGACACATCCACAAGCCGCAGAAGGTCGACGCGCCGGCGCCCGCCTACTATGCCGGATCGCTGCTCCAGATGGACTTCGGCGAGGCCGGGGAGGAAAAGAGCTTCGTCGTCGTCACGGCGTCGCCCGGCAAGCCAGGCAAACCCGCCAGGCCCTCCAGGCCCTCCAATATCGAGCACGTTCCCTACCGGGGCGGGCTGCCGCTCGTCGACCTCCGTGCCACGCTCGCGGAGCTCGAGGCGACCGCGGACAGATATCGCACGGGTTGGCTGCGCGTGACGGTCCCGTTGACGGAGAGGGATCCCGATCTCAATCGACGAGTTCGCGAGCTGCTCCCCAACGCGCTCGTCGTGCGCGCCGAGCTCCCCGCGGCCGAGGAGCCGCCGGACGTCCGGCTGGAGACCGGAGCTCCGCCGCTGGGGCACTACGCCGCCTACCACCTCCGCGAGCACCAGCACGCGGCGGAGGTCGCCGTCCTGGACACCTTTCAGGACCTCTACGACCGGGCATCCGGGGAGGGTTGAGCGCTGCGTCCCGTCCATCTCGCCGTCGAGGGTCTCGCGTGCTTCAAGGAGAGGCAGGAGATCGACTTTCGCTCGCTCGAGCTCTTCGCCATCTCGGGGCCGACCGGAGCCGGCAAGTCGACTCTGCTCGACGCCATCATCTTTGCGCTCTATGGAGAGATCCCGCGGGTCAACAACCGCAATCGGACCGAGATGATCTCGGCGGCCCGCGACCGGGTCACCGTGGTGCTGGATTTCGAGGTCGGCGCGAGCCTCTACCGCATCGCGCGGACTCTGCGGCGCAATGGCGTGCAAATGGTTCGCTTGGAGGAACGCGACGGAGACGGCTGCTTCAAGAACCTGGCGGACCAGGTGCGCACCGCGACCGATCAGGTGGTGCAGATCCTGGGGCTCGGCGCGCCCGCGTTCATGCAGGCCGTGGTCCTGCCGCAAGGCGAGTTCGCCAGGTTCCTCAAAGCGCAACCGAGAGAGCGGCGCGGCATGCTCCGCACGCTGCTTCGGCTCGACGTCTACGAGCGGATGCGCGAAGAGGCTCAAGGTTTGTCGACGCTGAAGAAAGGCGCCGTCGATTCGCTGCAGAAGCTCCTCGCGGACGAGTACGCCGGCATCGACGAGACCGCCGTCGCCGCGCTGGAGACGGAGCACGCCCGCGTCGTCGCGTCGCTCGAGGTCTCGAGGAAGAGACGGGACGACATCCAGGCCGCGCTCGCCCGGCTGCGCGGCCGGCACGCGAGAACTCTGGAGCTCCGGCAGGTCGAGGAAAGGCGGGCCGCTCTGCAGAAGCAGGCTGAGCAAGTGAGCCGTGAGAGAGCGAGGATCGAGGCGGCGGCTCGCGCGGTGCCCCTGTTGCCCTTGCTCGACGAGGCGGCCCGAGCCTCCGCCTCCGCGGAGACGGCGGCGAAGGCGGCCGGCGAAGCCAAGGCCCGCCATGCCTCCGCACAGCAGGATTGGAAGAAGAAGGCCGGCGCGCTGAAGTCGGCGGAGAAGGCCGCCAAGGCGATCAAGACGATTCGTGAGCAGGTGGCTCGCCTCCACCAGGTGCTCGGGCGCCTGCCGGAACGAGAGCAGCTCCAAGCGGCCATCGAGCGGCAGGCGCAGGGCCTGAGGGCCCTGGAAGGCGAGCTGTCCTCGCTCGCCGCGACGGTCGACTCGGCGAAGGCCGTGCAGGCGCAACAACAGAGCGCCGTCGATGCGGCTCGGCAGGCCGCGGAGGCCTCCGGCTACGACCCGGAGCTGGACGAGCTGCTGCAGAGCGTCCGCGACCGCGCCGTCGAGCTCGGCGCCGCTCGCAGGAGCGCGGCGGAGCGCTTGTCTGACCTCGCCCGGAAGCGCAAGGAGGTGGAGGAGCAGGCCGGGGAGATCGAGCTGCTGAAGCAGAAGACCGAGTCCGCCAGGAGGTCCGCGGAGGAGGCGCAACGCGGCCTCGAGGCGGCGGAGGAGGCGCTCCATCGCGCCAACCGTCTGCACGAGGCCAATCACCTCCGCGAGGGGTTGGTTCCCGGCCAACCATGCCCGGTGTGCAAGCAGCTCGTGGACACGCCGCCTGCGGTCCATCTGGCACCCGAGCTCGCAGCGGCCAGGGCCGCGCTCCAGGGCGCACGGGAGAAGCGAAAAGAAGCCGACGCGCTCGCCAGAAAGAACGAGGCTGCGCTCACGGGCGGACAGGCGAGGCTCCATGCCGCCCGGCAGGGCCTCGCCGAGCTGGAGTCGCGCTGCGCCGAGCTGCAGGCGAGCGTCGCCGCCGGCGAGGAAGCGATCTTTCGGGCGCTCGGCGACCGCGCTCCAGAAGGTGAGGCCCTGGTCGAAGCGTGGATCGAGACACAGATCGCATCGCTCGCCAGGAGCCGCAAGGCGAGCCAAGAGGCGAAGGAGCGACTGGCGACGGCGGAACGGACCCTCGAGAGAGCCAAGGCCGAGGAGGCCGCCGCGCGGGACCGGCTCGCCGAGCGGGAGGCGTCGCGGCGGCGGTTGGAGGAGGACCGCGGCACGAGCCTGCAACGGCTCGCGACGCTGCAGGAGGAGATCCGCGCGGTCACCGAGTCCGTCGACCCGGCCGCCGAGGCCGCGGCCCTGGATGAGCGGATCCGACGGCTGGAAGCCGGCCTCAAGGCGGCGACCGAGGAGGCGGCGGCCTCCCAAAACCGGCTGATGACCGCCAAGGAGGCGCAACGGCTCAAGGCCGAAGCCGCCGAAGCGGCCCTTCGGGACGCCGTGCAGAGAGCGGAGAGCCGGGACGCGGAGATCGCGCGCGCCGGCTTCGACGACGAGGCCGCCGTCCGCGAGGCCCTCCTCGACGAGGCCACCGCCGCCCGGCTCGAGGAGCAGGTCCGCAGGCATGCGCAGGACAGTCACGCCACCGAGGAGCGGGTCGCCGCGCTCCGAGCCGAGCTGGGGGATGAGCGGGTGTCCGACGAGCAGTTGGCGGCCGTCGAGACGCTCGCGGCGGACATCACCGCCGAGGTGGAGGCCACGCTCGGCCGGGAAAAGAGGCTCGAGGAGCAGATCGGGCGCACGAGGGAGCGGCTCGAGCGCTCAAGAGAGCTGCGCGGGACGCTGGACGTCGAAGAGGCGTCGCTGCGCGTGTACGACCTCCTGGCCGGCGACCTGCGAAGCGACAAGTTCCAGGCGTACGTCCTCCAGGAGGTGTTCACCGAGCTCGTGCAGGGCGCCTCGGCCCGGCTGCTGAGGTTGACCGGGGAGCGTTACTCCCTGCAGTTCAACGACGACGAGATCAGGGTCGTCGATCACGACAACGCCGACGAGACGCGGATCAGCGACACGCTCAGCGGAGGAGAGACGTTCCTCGCCTCGCTGGCCCTCGCTCTGGAGCTCAGCGACCAGGTCCAGCGCGCCGTCGGCGCGGTGAACCTCGACAGCCTGTTCATCGACGAGGGCTTCGGCACCCTCGATCCTGATACGCTCGCGCTCGTCTCCGAGACCCTCCAGGGGCTGCGGGTCGGCGGCCGGATGGTCGGCATCATCACCCACATCCCGGAGCTGCGGGACGAATTCGCCCAGCAGGTGATCGTCACCAAGCGCCAGGGCTTCTCGACCGTCGAGGTCCGCGACGCGTCCAGCTTCACGCCCCTGCGCTCGGCCTCGATCCGCGCCGGCGGAGCCGCCAGCGTAGGCGGCCACGCCTTTCTGAGAAAGCTTGAGAATGCCCCATGAGCCTTGGCACGATCGCGATGCCGGACACGCTGAGCCGGTCCCTTCGACCCTCCGCCGTTGATCTCTCGCAGCTCGGCCGGGAGTACCGGCCGCTCCTTCAACTCGTTCGGCTGGTCATCGGGGTCGTGCCCAACTGCGACTCCCTTCTCGCCATCTGGCCCACCGGGTTCCGGAGCTACAACCTGCTGGTGCCGAATCTCCTCAATTTACCCTTCTCGGTCTGGGGTTGGGGGCCGCCGGTGGTGCCTCTCGGGTTGGCCCTCTACACCGCCAGCTGGACGGCGCGCTGCGCCTATTGCACCGCTCACACCTGCTCTTTCGCCCTGCGCCGTGGCGCAAACCCCGCTACGCTGACAGGGAGCCGCTCTCCGGCCGAGAGCGCGGCAGTCGCCGCGGCCGAGACGCTGGCGCGCATCCCCTGCGCCTTCACGCGCGAGCACCGAGACGATCTTCGCCGCCACTTCTCCGCTCAGAACGCCGAGCGGATCGCCCTGGGAGTTGCCCTCATGGGCTTCCTCAACAAGTTCATGGATGCCACCGGCGTCGATCTGGAAACGGCCGCCGTGCAGGAGGTCTCCTCGGCCCTCCTCCCTACCGGCTGGACCCCCGGCAAGCACCGGGTCGCCACCGAGGCGTCTGCGGACCCCGCGCTCCAGCCGCGTCCCGGCGGCCGGGACACGCTGGCCACCAAGCTGGCTTTCCTGCGCTACGTGCCGGCCGCCCTGAAGCTCGAAGGGTCCTGGACCCGCGGGGTCCCGTCGCGCTGGCCCGCCGTGGGGACATACCTCGAGGCGCATACCGGCCATGACTTCCCGCTGCTCGCGAAGGTCGCGAGCCGGCGGGCGATCAAGGCCGTCGCCACCGTCCTGCGGGACAACCTGACCGCGGCGGACAGCCGGCTCGGCCTGCGCGTCAAGATCCTCGCAGGTCTCGTCTACGCCTCCGTGGTGGGCAACGAGACTCTCGCCGGCGAGGCCCGGAAGCTGGCCCTGCGGACCAACCCGCCGGTGGCCGAGGAGACGCTCCAGGCGGTCGTCCGTTTCGCCGCCGAGCCTGCGGCGGAGGGCGAACGTGGAATCGAAGCCGCGCGCTCCTCGCTGGCATCGCTCCCCGGGCTCGACGGCGAGGCGGCCCTGACGCTCCTCTTGGCGAAAGCGGTCTCCCCGAGCCCAGCCGCAGTGCCGGCATCGCTCCTCGCCGAGGTCGCCAAGACCCTCTCCCCCGAAGCGCAGATCGAGCTCGTCGTCTGGGTGTCGATCCAGCAGATGCTTCATCGGCTGGGAAGCTTCCTCGACGCGTAGAGTGTGGGCGTCGGTCTGCTAGGTGCGGGTCTTCGCCGCCTCCCAGAGCTCGTCCATCTCCGCGAGGGTCGCCTCGGCGGGACCCTTGCCGCGCGCGGCGAGGCCGGCCTCGACAGCGGCGAAGCGGCGGCGGAACTTGAGGTTGGCGGCGGCGAGGGCGGCCTCGGGGTCGACGTCGAGCTTGCGCGCCAGGTTGGCGAGGGTGAAGAGGAGGTCGCCCACCTCCTCGGTCACCGCGTCTTTCATCGACCGTGGGCTCGCCGGCGCCGCCAGCGCCTCGCGGAGCTCGGCCATCTCCTCGTCGACCTTGGCGAGCACCGACGCGGCGTCCGGCCAGTCGAACCCCACGCCGGCCGCCTTCTGGGTCAGACGGTAGGCGGCGAGCAGCGCGGGGAGCGACGCCGCGACCCCCTGGAGGAGCCCGCCCTGCCGCGGCTCGCGCGCCAGCTTGCGCCGCTCCCAGGCCGCGCGCACGGCGTCGGCGTCGGGCAGCTCCTCGCCGCCGAAGACATGAGGATGCCGTGCGATCATCTTCTCCTCGACGCCGGCGATCGCCTGGCCGGCGCCGAACGCCCCCGCCTCCTCGGCCATGCGGGCGATGAAGGCGGCCTGGAACAGGAGGTCGCCGAGCTCCTCGGCGATGGCCTCCCAGGCGCCCTCGTCGATCGCTCCGGCCAGCTCATGGGCCTCCTCGAGGAGATAGGCTCGGAGGTCGGGGAGGCGCTGCTCGCGGTCCCACGGGCAGCCGCCGGGAGCCCGCAGGCGGGCCACGAGGTCGACGAGCGCCTGCAGATCGGTCGGCGCCCGTCCGCTCACCGCGGCCTCTCGCTTGCTCTCGGCGCTTGCTCTCGGAGAACGGCGCTTGCTACAGTTTTTCATCGGCTCGAAGCTCGAAAGGAGCGAAATCCCAGGATGAGTGACAAGGAAATCAAGGTCACCGACAAGCGGATGTTCACGCCCGACGGCGGGCTGCGCGAAGAGTATCGCTTCCTCGAGAGGAACGCGACGACGCCCGCCGTGGCTGACTCCGAGCCTGGGGAGACACCTCCGGCGCCGGCGCCCGAGCCGCCCCGGCGGGAGCCGGAGCGCCCGGTTGCGGCGGAGCGGCCGCCTGCCGCCGCGGCGCCGCCCGCGGACCGCTCCGCCGGCGCTCCGCTCGAGCTCCCCGGCACGCCGCCGGGGCTTGCCCCCACCTTCTTCGATCTCGCCGCCGTGCTCGCCGAGCCGGTCGCCCTCTACCTGGGAGACGTCGACTACGAGGGCCAGTCGGCCGAGAACCTCGAGATGGCGCGGCTGCACATCGACCTGCTCGACGTCCTGCGCCAGAAGACGGCGGGGAACCTGTCGGCGCAGGAGGCGGCGTTCCTGGAGGATCTGCTCTACCAGCTGCGGGTCCGCTATGTGCAGAAACGGGGGTGAATCCGGGCAGGCCGGGCGCGCGCTCCGCTCGCCTGTCCTCGCCGTTCTCGCTCTCGTCCTCGCCCTCGCCGCTGCTCCGCTCGCCGCCGCCGGGACGGGCCAGGCCGTCTCCTCCCCGCACGAGACCGGCATCGAGCTGACCGCCCCCGTTCAGCAGGCGCTGCAGCAGCTCCAGGAGCAGTGGCTGCAGTGGAGCAGCGCCAACGACCGCGAGCGCGCGGCGTCGGCGGTCGACGCCCTGCTGGCGACGGGACGGCAGCTCGGGATGCGGCGCCTGCCCGACCTCGCGCTGGGCGCTCTGCTGAACGCCGTCCGCCTGGCGCGGCAGGGCGAGATGCGGCGCGCCGGCTGGGCGCTCGAGGCCGCCGAGCGGCTCGATCCCGGCCGCCCCGAGACCGCCTTCGCGGCCGCCGCCGTCGACCGCGTCGCGGGGCGGTGGCCGGCGGCCTTCCTCCATCTCGGCAAGGGATACCTCCGCGTCTTCGGCCTGCCGCTCGAGCGCGGCCTGTGGCTCGACGAGATGGCGCTCTGGGGCCTCTATCTGCTGCTGGCGACCGGCGGCCTCTTCATCGCCGTCCAGATGGCGACCAAGGGGGGAGCGCTCTTTCGCGACCTCGCCGGCTTCCTCGCCCGGCGCCTGCCGAAGCCGGCGGCGCTGGTCGTCGGCGTGGCGCTCCTCGCCTGGCCGCTCGCCCTCCCGGCGGGGCCGATCTGGCTCCTCTTCTACTGGTCGGTGCTCCTCTGGGGGTACGCCTCGACCTCCGAGCGCACCGTCCTCGCCGCGCTCTGGCTGCTCGTCGGGGGCGCGCCGTTCCTCATCGCCGGCGAGCATCGCGAGGTCTCGGTCGGCCTCTCGCCGCCCGCCGTCGCGATGGAGAACCTCGCCGAGCGCCGCCTCTACGGCGGCCTCTTCGCCGATCTCGGGGTGCTGCGCTCGATCCTGCCAGAGAACACGGCGGTCAAGCACCTGATCGCCGACCTCCACCGCACGCTCGGCCAGTGGGACCTCGCCCGCGCCCTCTACCGCCAGGTCCTCGAGCGCGAGCCGAACAACACCTCCGCCCTCCTCGACCTCGGCGTCTATTTCTTCGACAAGGGGGACTACGGCAACGCCATCCAGAACTTCCAGAAGGCGGCGGCCTCCGACCCCAGGAACGCCGCGGCGCCCTTCGACCTCTCGCAGGCCTACGCCGAGTCCTACCACTACGACGAGCAGCACCTCGCCCTCACCCGGGCGCAGGAGATCGACGAAGCGCGGGTCGGCCGCTGGATACACGAGGCCGAGAGCCAGCGCGTGGTCGCCGCCGACGGCGGCATCGCCCGCATCCCCGAGATCCGCCGCCAGCTCGTCGCCATCTGGGGAGGCCGCGAGGCCCTGACGCCCGGCGTCGAGATGCTCCGCCGCGGCCTCTCGGTCGCCCTCGCGGCGGGGCTCCTGCTCTTCGCCGTCGCCCTCCACCTAGTGCGCCGCCCCCGCGGCTACACCGAGCCGCCCCTCTACCTGCGGCTCGGCGGCAGCCGCCTGGCGAGCCTGCGGCGGGCCCTCCTTCCCGGCCTTCCCTCGGCCGAGGCGGGGCAGGGAGGCAAGACCTTCCTCGCCCTCCTGGTGCCGGTCGCCCTCCTCATGCTGCCGCTCTTCGGCGACCTCGGCTATCGCATCCCTTGGGGTTATGATCCGGGCAGCCTGATGCCGTGGGTCTTCGCCGTCCTGGGTCTCGTGATCTATCTCCTCGCGAGGCTGCGGTCGGAGCAGCGCAATCAGGTCTAGAGCAGGCTCGCGACGGGGCATCGCGCCGCGGGTCGGACCGCACTCGGGAGCCTTGGCCCCATGGCCGTCGAAGGGACCCTCGACCTCTTCAAGCTGCCAGAGATCCTGCAGCTCATCGCGCAGCAGAAGAAGACGGGCATCCTGACCGTCCAGGGTCCGCGCGACATCGTCGCCATCTCCTTCCTCGCCGGCCGCATCGTGGCGGCCGACGCGCTGAACCAGGCGATGGAGGAGGGGCTGGCGAAGGTGCTGGTCGACGAGGGCCTGATCGGCGCCGGGGAGATGGCTCGGGCGACCGCCGACCACCAGGAGAGCGGCGAGCGGTTGATCGACGTGCTGGTCGACCGGGGCTACGTCTCGCGGCTGCGTCTCCTCGGGGCGCTCCGGCTGCAGACCTACCGGCTCGTCGAGCAGCTCCTCCACTGGGAGGAGGGCGACTTCAAGTTCTACAGCGGCGAAGAGGTCTCCTACGAAGAGTCCTTCGTCCCCATTCCGGTCGAGGAGATCCTGCTCCACTCCGTCCAGGACGCCGAGGCCACGAAGGAGGCCGCGGCGCCACCCGTCCCGTCCCCGCCGGCCGGTCCGCGGCCCAGCCGTGGGCCGGCGGCGACCGGGCCGCGCCTCCCGGCAGCTCCCGCCGCCGCGACCGAGGAGCGGGAGCGGCGGCAGGCCTCCATCGTTCCCTGGCCGCTCGTTCCGCCCCCGCCGCTCAGCCCTCCCGGCCTGGCGGCGGCCGAGCCGGGAGGCCGGGGCGAGCGCGCGGGCGTCGTCGTTCCGCTCCCTTTCCGCCGCATGCAGGTCGAGGAGAGCGCGGTCCCCCGCCTCCACCGCAGGGTGGGGCAGGTCCTCGCGGTGCTCGCCGCGGCGCTCGTCGTCGCCGTCGTGGTGCGGGATCCGGCCGACCTCGTGCTGCCGTTTCCCTGGCAGGACGGGCAGCGATCGGCCTTCGCTCGCGCGGCGCGGGCGCCCCTCTATCTGAAGATCGATCGCGCGGCGAAGACCTTCTTCCTCCTCGAGGGCCACTTCCCCGACCGCCTCTCCCAGCTCCAGGCCGCGGGCCTCCTCGCTCCCGCCGACCTCTTCGACCCTGCGCTGGGAACGCCCCTCCGATACTCGGCCCGCGCGGAGGGGTACAAGGTTCAGCCGGTCGACTCCCGCGGCACGCCGCGGGAGGGCTCCGAGTCGACGGAGGCGATCACCGGCAACTTCCTCCTCGATCCGGAGTTCGTCTCCGTCTCGCCCGACTCGAAAGCGCCGCTCGTCCTCCTCGACTGACCTCCGGCTCTCGTCGGGGCGCGGTAGGGAATAAATCTCAGTCCAATCTTGTCAATGTGGGTGTAACGGAAGATTGACTGCGAACGACTAAAATCCTAGACTTGGAGAGCTGACAGGCTCCCGATCCTGTCGAAAGAACCCCCGAGGGAGGAGACGAACCCAATGAGCAAGATCATCGGCATCGACCTAGGGACCACGAACAGCGTCGTGGCCGTGATGGAGGGCAGCGAGGCGAAGGTCATCCCCAACGCCGAGGGCAACCGCACCACGCCGTCGGTCGTCGCCTTCACCAAGAGCGGCGAGCGCCTCGTCGGCCAGGTGGCCAAGCGCCAGTCGGTCACCAATCCACGCAACACCATCTTCTCGATCAAGCGCTTCATGGGGCGCAAGTACGACGAGGTGAACGAGGAGATGAAGATGGTGCCCTACGCCGTCGAGCGGGCGGACAACGGCGACGTGCGCATCGCCGTCGAGGGGAAGAAGTACTCCCCCCCCGAGATCTCGGCGATGATCCTGGGCAAGCTCAAGCAGGCCGCCGAGGATTACCTGGGCGAGAAGGTCGAGCAGGCGGTCATCACCGTGCCGGCCTACTTCAACGACTCGCAGCGCCAGGCGACCAAGGACGCCGGCCGCATCGCCGGCCTGAACGTCGAGCGGCTGGTCAACGAGCCGACCGCGGCGGCCCTCGCCTACGGGCTCGACAAGAAGAAGGACCAGACGATCGCCGTCTACGACTTCGGCGGCGGCACCTTCGACATCTCGATCCTCGAGGTCGGCGAGGGGGTGGTCGAGGTCAAGGCGACCAACGGCGACACCCACCTGGGCGGCGACAACATCGACCAGCGCATCATGGAGTGGCTCCTCGCCGAGTTCAAGAAGGACCAGGGCATCGACCTCGGCAGCGACCCGATGGCGATGCAGCGCCTGAAGGAGGCCGCCGAGAAGGCGAAGATCGAGCTCTCCTCGGCGCAGGACACGGAGATCAACCTGCCCTTCATCACCGCCGATGCCTCGGGGCCGAAGCACCTCAACATCCGGCTCACCCGGCCCAAGCTCGAGCAGCTGGTCGACAACCTCATCCAGCGCTCGATCGGCCCCTGCCGCCAGGCGCTCAAGGACGCCGGGCTCGAGGCCAAGCAGATCGACGAGGTGGTCCTGGTCGGCGGCCAGACCCGCATGCCGGCCGTCCAGAAGCTGGTCCAGGATTTCTTTGGCAAGGAGCCCCACAAGGGCGTCAACCCCGACGAGGTGGTGGCGATCGGCGCCGCGATCCAGGGCGGCGTCCTGCGCGGCGACGTCAAGGACATGCTGCTCCTGGACGTCACCCCGCTGTCGCTCGGCATCGAGACGCTGGGCGGCGTCTTCACCAAGCTGATCGAGCGCAACACGACGATCCCGACCCGCAAGAGCGAGATCTTCTCGACCGCGGCCGACAACCAGACCTCGGTCGAGGTGCACGTCCTCCAGGGCGAGCGCGAGATGGCGCGCGACAACCGCACGCTCGGCAAGTTCCACCTCGTCGGCATCCCCGCCGCGCCGCGCGGCATGCCGCAGGTCGAGGTCACCTTCGACATCGACGCCAACGGCATCGTGCACGTCTCGGCGAAGGACCTGGGGACCGGCAAGGAGCAGAAGATCACCATCAGCGCCTCCTCCGGCCTCGCCGACACCGAGATCGAGCGCCTGGTCAAGGAGGCCGAGTCGCACAGCGAGGAGGACCGCGAGAGGCGGCGGCAGGTGGAGGCGCGCAACCGGCTCGACGGGCTCGTCTACAGCACCGAGAAGACCTACAACGAGCACAAGGAGAAGCTCGGTCCGGACGAGAAGGGCGAGCTCGAGTCGGCGCTCGCCGAGGCCAAGAAGGCCCTCGAGGGCGACGACACGGCGACGCTCGAGAAGGCCGCCGAGCGCCTCACCCAGGCGTCGCACAAGCTGGCCGAGGTGATGTACCGGCAGCCCGGCGCGGGCGCCGGGCCCGGTGGCCCTGGTGGCTCCGAGGGCCATGGTCACGGCGCCGGCGCCGGCCAGCCGTCTGGCGGTACCGGAGGCGTTGGCGACGAGGTGATCGACGCCGAGTACGTCGACGTCGACAAGAAGTGAGGCAGGGATGGCGCCGACTGCCAAGAAGCTCTACCTCGAGGAGCTGGCCCGCATCCAGGACCGCATCCACGGCCTCTTCGAGCAGGCCCTGCTCCCCGCCGAGTACGACGACCGCGACGGGGGCCTGCCCGGCACCTGGGCCCCCGCCGTGGACCTCCTGGAGACGGAGAGCTCGTTCCTCCTCTACGCCGAGCTGCCGGGGGTGCGGCGGGAGGACATCCAGCTCCAGGTGCGGGATCGCCGGCTCGAGCTCTCCGGCCGGCGGCAGCCGCTCGGCGAGAGCCGTAACTTCCTCCGCATGGAGCGCAGCTACGGCCCGTTCCGCCGCGCCTTCGAGCTGACCTCCCCGATCGACGGCGACGGCATCACCGCCGCCTTCGAGCGCGGCGTCCTCCGCGTGATCATCCCCAAGAGCGGCGGGGGCAAGGGCGGCAAGACGGTGCCGATCGAGGAGGCCTCCTGATGCCGGGCCGCCGCCGCGCCGCCTCCGAGCAGTACGTGATGATCAGCGTCGTGGCGGAGCGCTTCGCGATCCACCCGCAGACGCTCCGCCTCTACGAGCGCGAGGGGCTGATCAAGCCCGCCCGCAGCTCGGGCAACACCCGCCTCTACGATCAGGAGGCGATCCGCCGCCTGGAGACGATCCTCACCCTGACGCGCGACCTGGGGGTCAACCTGGCCGGCGTCGAGGTGATCCTCAACATGAAGGAGCAGATGGAGCAGATGCAGGTCGAGGTCGACCGGCTGCTCGACCTGGTCAAGCAGGAGATGCTGGACAAGAAGATGGGCATCGAGCGCCAGCACGCCCTGGTCAAGCTGCAGAGCGGACCGCTCACCCGACGCGACGTCTGACCGGCCTTGCGGACGATCAGCCCCGGCCCGGCAGGTCGCGCGGGAAGCCGTGCTCGAGGCGCAGGCGGGCGAAGAGGGTCGCCAGCCGGAGGGCGTCCGCGTCCCCCCGATCGCGGCCCGCCCGGCGGGCCGCGATCTCCCGCGCGCGCCGGGGCAGGAACCGGGCTCCGGGCGCCGTGCGCGCCGGCGGGCCGAAGAGCGGGCTCCCGGCGACGTCGCGGGCTCCGGCCTCGCGAGCCGCGGCGAAGAGGTCCCGCAGCACCTCCTCCCGGCCGTTGACCGCGGGCACGATCGGCAGGCACCAGACCGTGGTCGAGAGGCCCCGGGCGGCGAGCGCGGCGACCGCTGCGAGGCGCTCCGCGGGCTCGGCCGCGTCCGGCTCCAGGCGCCGCGCGATCTCGGGGTCGGCCGCGGTGATCGGGACCTCGATCGAGACCGCGTGACAGGCGTCGAGCTCGGCCAGCAGGTCGAGGTCGCGGAGCACCCAGGGCGAGCGGGTGGTGAGGGAGAGGGCGAGCCCCTGAAGGGACCGGCAGGTCTCGAGGATCGCGCGGGTCCTCGCCGCCCGCCGGCTGCCATAGGGGTCCGCGAGGGTGCCGGCGGCGACCGGCTCGCGCCGCTCGGCCGCCTGGCGCAGGCGGTCGAGGAGGGGGGCGGCGGCCGGGCCACGGTCGGCGACCCCGCCGGCGCGCTCCCAGCGGTCGAGGTCCAGGAAGCCGTGGCGGCCGCCGCGCGGGAGGGCGGGGATGTCGGGCCGGCCCGAAGCGGCGGAGCGGCCGCCGGCGGGATCGAGGGAGAGAACGAGCGGGTGGAATATCTCGGTGGCCATTACGCTCTATTTACGCCATCCCGGCGGCGTTGTCAAGAGGCGCCGCGCCATACAATCGGCGGGCCGTGCCCGAGCTTCCGGAGATCGAGGTCCTGCGCCGCAGCCTGGAGCCCCATCTCGTGGGCGACCGCTTCGTGCGCGCCGAGGTCCGCGACCCGCGCCTGCGCGAGCGGGTCCGCCCGCGGGAGCTCGCGGCCCTCTCCGGGCGGGCCATCCGCGGCCTCGGACGGCGCAGCAAGTACCTGTTGATTCATGCGGATGGGAAGGGGGACGGCGGCCGCGGGCGGACCCTCGTCGTCCACCTCGGGATGAGCGGCCGCTTGACTCTCGTGGGGAGGAAGGCGCCGGCCGAGGCGCACGAGCACGTCGTCCTCTTCCTGGGCTCGGGGCGGCAGCTCCGCTTCCGCGACCCGCGGCGCTTCGGGCTCGTCCGCGTCGTGGCGACCGACGGCCTCGAGCGCGACCCGCACTTCGCCGGCCTGGGCCTCGAGCCGCTCGGCACCCTCATCGGCGGGGACTTGACCGGCGAGGCGCTGGCGCGCGCGGCCCGCGGCCGGCGCGGGCCGGTGAAGAGCTTCCTCATGGACGCTGGGGCCCTCGTCGGGGTGGGGAACATCTACGCCACGGAATCCCTCTTCCGCGCCGGCGTCCACCCCCTCCGCTCGGTGGCGCGGCTCTCGCCGGCGCGCTGGGAGCGCCTGGCGGCGGCGGTCGTCGCGGTGCTCCGCCAGGCGATCGGCCAGGGCGGGACGACGCTCAACGACTTCGCCGACGGCGAGGGCCGCAGCGGCTATTTCCAGGTCTCGCTCTCGGCCTACGGGCGGGAGGGCGAGCCCTGCCCGACCTGCGGCACCCCCATCCGGCGGATCGTCCAGTCGGGCCGCAGCACCTACTACTGCCCGCGCTGCCAGCGCTGAGCGCGCCGTGCGAGCGATAGAATTGCCGCCGTGCTCCCCGTCCCCCTCTCCAGCGGGCGCCGGCCGTGCGTCCTCGGCGTCGCCGGCGGCACCGGCTCGGGCAAGACGACGGTGGTGCGGGCGATCCTCGACGCGGTGGGGCCCGAGCGCATCGCCTTCCTCGAGCAGGACAGCTACTATCGCGACATCGAGTGGAGGAGCGACGCCGAGCTCCTGCACCACAACTTCGACCACCCGGACGCCCTCGACGACGGCCTCCTGGCCCGCCACGTCGCCGAGCTCAAGGCCGGGCGGGCCGTCGAGGTCCCGATCTACGACTTCGTCCGCCACCGGCGGACCGCGCTCACCCGCCGCGTCGAGCCGCGGCCCGTCGTGCTCCTCGAGGGGATCCTGCTCTTCGTGGAGCCGGCCCTGCGCGCCCTCCTCGAGTTCAAGGTCTTCGTCGACACCGACGCCGACCTGCGGCTCATCCGCCGCCTGCGGCGCGACATGACCGAGCGCGGCCGCTCGGTCGACGACGTCCTCCACCAGTACACGGAGACCGTCCGTCCCATGCACCTCGAGTTCGTCGAGCCGTCGAAGCGCTGGGCCGACGTCATCATCCCCGAGGGGGGCGAGAACCGCGTGGCGCTGGAGATGGTGGTGGCGCGGGTGGAGCAGCTCCTTGCCTAGCTACCTCCTCCGCGTGCGCGACCGCTTCGAGGCGGCGCACCACCTGACCTCCTATCGCGGCGCGCCGGAGCCGAGCCACGGGCACTCCTGGCAGGTCGAGGTCGCCCTGGCGACCGATGCGCTCGACGCCGAGGGGATGGGATTCGACTTCGTCGTCGTCCACGGCGCCCTCCGCGACCTCGTCTCGCGCTTCGACCACCGCGACATCAACACCGTGCCGCCCTTCGATCGGGTGAGCCCCACGAGCGAGCGGCTCGCCGCCTGGTTCCACCAGCAGCTCGCCGAGGCCCTCGCCGACCATCTGGGCGAGGTGGGCCTCACCGAGGTGACGGTATGGGAAGGCGCGGACTCCTCGGCGACCTATCGCCCGTGAGCCCCGTGAGCGCGCTACCTTGACAGCCGGTCACCGGGTAGCTAGCTTCTCTCCACCGATGCGACGCCAAATCCTCGCGGTCGCGGTCCTCGCCCTCGTCCTGGCCGGCTGCCGCGGGGAGCCGCCGGCCGTCGCCCGGCTGAGCGTCGAGCCCCGGCTCGTCCATCTGGGCTTCCCCGACCTGCGCTCCATCCACGTCAGCTGGCAGCCGATCTCCGCCCTGGGCGACGGCGGTCCGCCCTTCGTCTTCGTCCACCTGCTCGACCGCCACGACCGGGTGCTCCGCACCTTCGACCACCCCTTCCCCGGCGCCTGGCAGGAAGGGGTGCCGGTGAGCTACGACCTCAAGCTCTTCCAGTCCGCGCTCGCCACGCCGCTCGCCCCCGGCCACTACCGGCTGACCGCCGGGCTCTACGGCGCGAAGGGCATGCGCTGGCCGCTCGCGGCCGGCCCCAAGGTCGCGCGGTTCGAGTACCAGGTGGCGGAGGTCGAGGTGCCGGGCGGGAGCCCGGGACCGCACGTCGCCTACCGCGGCGTCTGGCTGCCGAGCGAGAAGGGAAGCGATCGCCAGTTCCTCGCCCGCCGCTGGCTCGAGGGCGAGGGGACGATCGAGCTCCGCGACCTGCCGGGCGCCGGGAGCGTCTGGCTCGTCCTCACCATCCCGGAGGCCCAGGCGGGGAACGAGCGGATGGTCTTCGACGACGGCGCCAACGCCCCGGCCGTCCTCATCGACGGGAGCTGCGGCGGCGCCGAGGCGGGCCTCTCGGGATCCGGCCGCCACGAGATCCCGGTGGCGGCCGACGGCAGCGCGCACGGCGGCGTCTGCGAGATCCATCTCAAGCCCAACTTCTCCATGGTCTCGCCGGGCGGCCGGCCCGAGCGCTCCGTCGCCCTGGACGCGCTCGCCTGGATGCCCGGTCCCGCGGACGGCAGCGCCGCTCGCCCGTCGCCCTGACCGCCGCCGCCTGACGGTCTCCGAGGATTGAAGGGCGGATCGTGAAGCACGGCCTCGGCAAGATCCTCCATCCCGACCAGGAGGCCTACCTCGACCGCCTGCTCCCGCCGCGCGAGGCGCTGCTCCAGGAGATGGAGGCGCTCGGGGCCGAGCGGAGCGTGCCGATCTCCGACCCCGAGGTCGGCCGGCTGCTCCAGGCGCTCGCCGGCGCCGTCTGCGGCGCCGGCGGGGCTGGAGGCCGCGGAGGCGGACGCATCGTCGAGGTCGGGACGGCGATCGGCTACGGCACCCTCTGCCTGGCCCGCGGCGCTCCGGCGGCGCGGGTGATCACGGTCGACCATGACGCCGAGCGCCTCGCCCTCGCCCGCGGCTACCTCGAGCGCGGCGGCGTCCTCGACCGCGTCGACCTCCTCGAGGGCGCGGCCCTCGAGCGGCTGGCTCGCGTCGAGGGTCCTCTCGACCTCGCCTACCTCGACGGCGACAAGCGCGAGTACCGGCGGACGCTCGACCTCCTGCTGCCCAAGCTCCGCGTCGGCGGCCTCGTCGTCGTCGACAACCTCCTCTGGGGCGGGAGCGTGGCGGCGCCCAGCGATGATGAGTCCGACGAGGCCGACGACGATCCGCAGACCGAGGCCATCCGCGCCTTCAACGCCTACTTCATGAGCCATCCGCAGCTCGCCGCGGTGCTCCTGCCCCTGGGCGACGGCGTCGGCCTCGCCGCCAAGACCAAGCCGCTCATCACCGAGATGGGCGGCCCGTTCTAGCGATGCCGCTCATCCCCTGCCAGCGCCCGCTCTTCGAGATCCCCGACGACGTCGCCTACCTGAACTGCGGCTACATGTCGCCGCTCCTGCGCAGCGTCCGCGCCGCGGGCGAGGCGGGCGTGGCGCGGAAGTCCTCGCCCTGGCGGCTCGCGCCGGCCGATTTCTTCACCGGATCGGAGCGGGCGCGGGCGCTCTTCGCCGGCTTGATCGGCGCGCGCGCGGACGACGTCGCCATCGTTCCGGCGGCGAGCTACGGCGTGGCGGTGGCCGCCGCCAACCTGCCGGTGCGCCCGGGCGGCCGCATCCTCGTGCTGGCCGAGCAGTTCCCCTCGAACGTCTATTCCTGGCGCGAGCTCGCGGCCGAGCGCGGCGCCGAGCTCGTCGCCGTCTCCCGTCCGCCGGACGGCGACTGGACCCCGGCGCTCCTCGCCGAGATCGACGAGCGCACGGCCGTGGCGGCGCTGCCGTGCTGCCATTGGACCGACGGCAGCCTCGTCGACCTCGCCGCCGTGGGGCGGCGCCTGCGCGAGGTCGGCGCGGCGCTCGCCGTCGACGCCACGCAGTCTCTCGGCGCGCTGCCGCTCGACGTCCGCGAGGTCGATCCCGACTTCCTCGTCGCGGCCGCCTACAAATGGCTGCTCGGCCCCTACGGCCTGGGCTTCCTCTACGTCGCCCCGCGCCGCCAGCAGGGCCGGCCGCTCGAGCACAACTGGATCGCCCGCGAGGGATCGGAGGACTTCGCCCGGCTGGTCGACTATGGCGAGGGCTTCCAGCCGGGAGCGCGGCGCTTCGACGTCGGCGAGCGCTCGAGCTTCGCGCTGGTGCCGATGGCGATCGCGGCGCTCGAGCAGATCGCCGCCTGGACCGTGCCGGCGATCCGCGACACGCTCGGCGCCGTCACCGCGCGCATCGTGGAGGGCGCCGCGAGCCTCGGCCTCGCCGCCGCGCCCTCCCGCCTGCGCGCGCCGCACTATCTCGGCCTGCGGTTCCCGCGCGGTCTGCCCGCGGATCTGCCGGGAGAGCTCGCCGCGGCCAAGGTCTTCGTCAGCGTGCGCGGCGACGCGCTGCGCGTCACCCCGCACCTCTACAACACCGAGGCGGACGTCGAGAGGCTCCTCGCGGTGCTGCGGAAGGCGTCCGGAAGACTCTCCGACTAGGCTTTCAGCCGCGCCAGCACGCCCTCCAGCCGCCGCCGCAGCTCGCCGGCGGTGGCCGGGCGGCGGGCGGCGGTGCGGTGGAGGGCGTTGCGGAAGAGCTCGCCGAGCGCGGGGTCGCCCCAGGGGCAGGCCTGCTCGAAATCGGGGATGCGGCCGAGACGGATGCGCGACATGGTCTGCTTGACGTCGCTCGACGAGAAGATCTTCCGTCCCAGCACGCACTCGTAGAGCACGATGGCGAGCGCCCAGAGGTCGAAGGAGACGCCCGGCGCCTCGCGGTCGAGAGCCTCCGGGGAGAGGTAGGAGAGCGTCCCCACGAGCTGGCGCGAGACGGTCGCCGAGGTGGTCTCCGTGCCGTCCCAGGCGCCGCGCTCGCGCGGTCTCGCGGCCTCCGGCTCGCCGTCCTCCGGCTGCGTCTCGTAGCTCTGGCGGAGGTCGAGCATGAGGCGGGCGATGCCGAAGTCCATCAGCTTGGGGACGCCGGCGCGGGTGAAGCCGATGTTGCTCGGCTTGATGTCGCGGTGGAGGATGTCGGCCTCGTGCAGGTGCTCGAGCGCGCTCGCCATGGCGATCCCCAGCTCGACCGTCTCGCGCTGGTCGAGCGGTCCGCGCTCGATGCGCTGCGCCAGCGTGCCGCCCTCCATCAGCTCGAGGATCAGCATCGGCGTCCCCTGCCAGGTCTCCAGGCCGTGGACCGCGGAGAGGTGAGGGTGCGAGACGCCCGCCGCCGTCCGCGCCTCGCGGCGCAGGCGCATGGCGTCCTCCGGGGAGACGCGGCGCAGCGTCTTGACCGCCACTGGGCGGCCGAGGGCGAGGTCGGCGCCGCGGTAGACGACGCCCATGCCGCCCACTCCCAACCGGCGCTCGAAGCGGAAGCGGCCGGGGATGACATAGGGCACCAGCGCGGGCTCGAGCCGGCGGCTGCAGGAGCCGCAGAAGACGGTGAACGGCTGGAAGAGGGTGCCGCAGGCGAGGCACTCCTTGGCGTGCTCGGCCGCCGGCGCCGGGTCCGGCTCCGGGAAGGGCCCGTCGCCGGGCCCGTGGGAGGTGCCCGAGCTGTGGTCGAGCTCGAGCTCGAGACCGAGCGCCGCCCAGGAGGCGATGTCGTAGAGGAGCTTCCTGTCCTCGCGGAGGAACGGCAGGCGGCTCTTCTTCTCGCCCAGGCCGAGGAGGCCGAGGAGCGAGCCGTCGCGCGCCACGATCGGCACCAGCAGCCGGAAGCCCGATTCGGCGAGCCAGCCGCGGTCGGCGGCGGGGAGCCGGCCGAGCGGCGAGCCCGGGTCGTCGGTATCGACGGCGATCGGATCGCTCGCGCTCGCCAGTATCTGGGCGAGCGGCGAGGAGGTGTCGAGCCGCCGGGCGCGGGAGAGGGGGGCGACGAGGTGGCCGGAGCGGCGGTCCTCGACCAGCAGCGCGATGGCCTCGAGATGGAGCGTCTGGTCGATGCAGCGGCAGAGGAGCTCGGCGAGCTCGTAGACGCTGTGGGTGCCGCGCAGGCGCTTGACGACGAGGGTCAGGATCTGCCGCGCGTCGTACTGCTCCCGGAAGTAGCGGCGGTCGATCGCCTCGAGCAGGCGGGCGCGATAGCGCAGGGCGGCGATCCCCAGGATCACCGCCGCGCCGAGGAGGAACAGGCGCCGGCCGGCGAACAGGGATCCGATGCTCTCCTCGCGGTGGAGGACGAGGTAGACGCCGAGCGCCGCGAGCGGCACCGAGGCGACGGCGAGGGTCGAGTAGCGGAAGAGCGCGTGCTGGAGGGCCTGCCTGGCGACCAGGCGGACGGAGAGGACGCGGTGGACGAGCACCGAGTAGGCGGTGACCCCGGGGACGAACCAGGCGAGGACGAAGGAGGTGCCGTAGAGGGCTCGCCGGAATCCCGGGTGCGCGTAGACGTAGGGATCGAAGCCGGAGGCGCAGGCGCTCACGATGACGATGAGCACGAGCGGCGCGAAGCCGCCGACGAAGGCGGCGACGAACAGCCTCGCCCGCCCGCGCGCCACCCCCTGGGCGCGCCGCGCCTTGACGGCGAGCGCCACGAAGGCGGCGGCGGTGGCGAGGATCACCAGGGCGTCGAAAACGTGCTGCGGGTCGAGCGGGCGGAGCCAGGCGGGAATCCGGTAGCCGGCCGCCGCGAAGGGCACGAAGCCGGCGAGGAGGGCGACCCCCAGCCAGCCGGCGGCGCGGGTCGCCAGGGCGAGCCGCCGCCGCGCCCGCGCCGAGGGCGCCGGGGCGGGGAAGTCGCGCGCGAAGCTCCACAGGAAGTAGGGGATGAAGGCGTCGACGGCGAGCGCTTCGAGGACGAGGAGCGGGCCGGTCCAGGGCGGACCGAGCAGCGGCGCGAGGAAGCGCAGCGGCTTGGTGTAGCCGGCCGCGAGGCTCAGGTTGAAGCCGGCGAGAGCGCGCGCCCGCGGGTCGCCGCGCCCGCCCACGAGGAGGAAGGCGCCCCAGCCGCCGTAGACGAGGAGGATGATGAGGTAGACCCCGATCGGGAAGGCCTTCGGGGGAACCGGATGGGGATGGGCGAGGCCCCAGGCGATCACGGCCACCGCCGCGGTCACCTTGACGCAGGAGAGCGAGATGGCGATCCGCGACCAGGAGAGAGGGGGCGGAGGCTGCGCCAAGGGGATGTCGGCTCCCGCGCCGGCGTCAGGGCGCCGGCGGGAACGGCGGCGGGCAGAGGACGGTTTCGGAGGTCTTCTGCACCCGGCCCGCCGAGGCCGCGACGTCGTCGGCGCTGATGCGGGTGGCGCCGGCCTCGGTGGCGCGGTGGGCGGCGAGCCGGCCGATGGCGCGTATCCGCTCGAGCGCCTGGACCGCCTCGGTCTCCCACAGATCGGAGACGATCTTCTCCGTGATCGCCCCGAAGTAGAGCGTGCGTAGCTGCATGGCGGCGTCCTGCGAGACGCGCGTGGCTCCGGTTCCCTGACCGAACGCTACCATGATCTGGGCCATGATCCCTTCCCGCGTGTAGGCCATCGGCTTCTCCTCCGGTCGGGGCCGAGCCGCGGGCGCGGCGTCCGCGGCGCGATCGGCCGGGCACACCTTCTCCGCGGGGAGAGCGGACCCCCATTCGTTAGAGACGAACGCGGCCCGCCTTTTCCTCAGCGGGCCGGGCGTCTACTCAGTACTTGACACTGCAGCCGTACGGTTTGGTGAGCGCCGGATCGGGCGCCCTTCCGGCGGCCTCGGCCGCGAGCCCCTTCTCGACGTAGTTGGTGCGCCGGGCGCGCGGCTCGCGGCCGCCGGGATCGTCGTCGATGGCGCCCTCGTAGGCGATCTTCCCCTGGCGGTCGATGATGAACATGTGGGGCGTCGTCCTCGCCCCGTAGGCGTGGCCCACGGCGCCGGACTCGTCGTAGAGCACGGGATAGGTGATGCCGTGCTGCTGGTCGTAGGCGCGGTGCTCGGCCGGCGGCAGGAAGTTCGAGCTGCTGGGGTTGCTGCTGTTGATCGCCAGCCAGACGACGTCGGGGTGGCTCGCGGCGAGCTCCGTCATCGTCTTCTCCTCGGCGTGGCGGCGCGAGAAGGGGCAGTCGGGGTTGATCCACTCGAGGACCACGAGCTTGCCCTGGTAGTCCTTGAGCGAGTAGGTCTTGCCGTCGACGCCTTTGAGCGCGAACGGCGGCGCCGGCAGGCCCACCGCGACGGAGGCGCGGGCCGGCCGGGTCACGGCGAGGACGGCCGCCAGGCCGGCGGCGAGGACGAGGAGCGAGAGGAGAGCGAGCGGTCGGCGGTTCATCGGTGACCTCCTTCGGGCGGCGGCGCGCCAGCGCGGCGCCCGTGTCTTGAGTGCGGAACCCGTGGTCTTCATTTCATCGCCAGCCAGGGAACGGCGACCGCAACGGCGAGCAGCGCCGCGGCGAGCGCCCACCTGAGTTTAACGCCGCGAGCCGAGCGGTTGGCCCAGGCGAGGAAGGCGATGCCCAGGAAGGCGAGCTCGATCTCGGCGAGCCGCTCCGCGGCGACCTCGCGCGACAGGCGGTAGAGCAGGCCGAGGGCGCCCGCGAAGGCGAGGAAGCCGAGGCCCTGGCGGAGAGCCGGCGCGCCGCGCTCGAGCCCGCCTCGCGACCGCGCGAGGATTCCCCAGAGGGCGAGAGCGGCGAGGAGCGCCAGGGTGGCGAGAGCCGCCGTCCAGACCGGCCGCGCCACCTCGCTCGATTCAGCCGGCCCTCTCGCCCCGAGCGGCGGGGCGAGCTCGACCTCGGCGCGCCCTTCGATCGCGGTGGCCTGCGGACCCCGTAGACCGGTCGCCGTCCAGGCGAAGACGGCGGCGGCGGGGAGCGGGCGGTTCACCTGCCGGCGCGCGAGCGGCAACCGGAAGGCGATGCCGCCGGCGAGCGGCCGCGCCTGGGGCCGGGCGGTGTCGAAGAGCTCCTGCGGCTCGAAGAAGAGGTCGGCGCCGCTGCCCGCGGCCACGCCGCGCAGCTCCACCTCGAGCGCCGGTCCGGCCGGGTCATAGCGGAGCTCGGCCGAGGCGCCGGGGAGCGAGCCGACGGGAGCCGGCAGCCGCCGCCACCAGGCGTCGATCGCGGCGGCCGTTTCGGGATCGGCGACAGGAACGGACGCCACCGGCTGGTCGAGGGCGAGCTGGCTGCGGAACGGGATGCACTCCACCTGGCAGACGACGTAGTCGACGTCGGCGGCGAGATGGACGGCGGCGCGGCCTCCGGCGTCGAGCCTCGCGCGCACCGGGTAGATCGCCTCGCCCTCGTAGCCGAAGGCGACGAGCCCGCCGGGGAGGTCGAAGCGTTCCGGCGCGGGCCAGAGGAGCTCCGGCACGGAGCCCTTGGCGAGCCCGTCTCCGCTCCAGCGCACCGTCGGCGGGTAGCCGGCGTCGCCGCTGTTCTTCCAGTAGACGTGCCAGCCGGGCTCGGTGCGGAACTCCACCCCGAGCCGCGCCTCGCCCGCCGCAGGGGCCGCGCGGTAGGGGGTCACCAGACGGAGGCGCGACGGCCCGTTGACGGTCCACGCGCTCGCCGCGGCGTGCAGCGGAGATGTGCCGGCGAGGGAGGCGAGCAGGACGGTCGCCAGGGCGGCGCTGACTGCGATATTGGCGCGGCGCATGCCCTAAGGCTAGCAGGAGGCCGTTCCCGCTCGGCCATCGAGCTGGCGTAGACTCCCTCGCGCTCGTGCGGCCGGAGGGATGGAGCGTTGAACTACGCAGGCCTCTTGGCGTCCGCGGTCTGGGCGCTGGTCAGAAACAAGCTGCGCAGCCTGCTCACCGTGCTGGGCATCGCCATCGGCATCGCCGCGGTGATCTGCGTCGTGGCGATCGGCAAGGCGGGCCAGGCGAGGGTCGAGGCGCAGCTCA
>DATBQN010000027.1:0-7189 GCA_036560825.1 Thermoanaerobaculia bacterium | reverse complement strand
CGGACGCCGTGCTCGACGCCGCCCTCCAGGCTCGCCTGTCGGATGGCGGGCGGACCTTCCGCGACCCCGAGCTCGGCCTCGCGATCCATCTGCCGCAGGGCGAGCCCGGCTGGCATTGGGAGGGCGCCGAGCGCCGTCACGGCGCGCCGGTCTCGCTCGCCAGCGCCGACGGCGCGGTCCGCGTCTTCGCCGGCGCCATGGCGGTGGAGATGCCGCTCGACGCCCTCGGGCCGATGCTGGCGAGGCACGCCGCCGACGGCAGGGGCTATCGCGAGATCGCCTCGCGCCTGGTGAGGCGGGGGAGCGCCGAGTTCTGGGAGATCGAGAGCGAGAGCGGCAGCTCCGAGGACGGCGCGCGGGTCCACGAGCGCCGCCGCCTCTACCGCGGCCTCCACGGCACGATCTCGGTGACCGCGCTGGGGCGGACCGACCGCTACGGCCACCACGAGGCGGCGCTCGTCGAGGCGCTCGACGGCGTCGAGGTCAGCCCGCTTCCGGCGGCACCGTCTCCGGGGTCTTGACGGTCGCCTTGAGCGACAGGATGCGGTTCATGCGCACCTCGAGGACCTCGAGGGTGAGCGGTCCGAGCTCGACGGTGTCGCCGACCACCGGCCGCCGGCCGAGCTCGGAGAGGACGACGCCGCCGATGGTGTCCTCGTCGCGCTCGCTGAACTCGAGCCCCAGCGTCCCTTCGAGGTCGTCGACCAGCATGGCGCCGGAGATGACGTAGCTGCCGGGCCCGCGCTCCTGGATCTCGGGCTTCTCGGCGGCGTCGAACTCGTCCTCGATGTGGCCGACGATCTCCTCGATGACGTTCTCCAGGGTGACGATCCCGGAGACGCCGCCGTACTCGTCGATCACCGCGGCGACGTGGAAGTGCTCGCCGCGCATGCGCTTGAGCAGCCGGTCGAGCTCGAGCGTCTCGGGGACGTAGTCGATCTCGCGCGCCACCTCGGCGAGCGAGGTGAGCGGCTGCTCGGCGCGGAAGATGTCCTTGATGTGGACGAGCCCGACGACGTGGTCGAGGTCCCCCTCGCAGAGCGGATAGCGGGTGTGGCCGCTCTGCCGCGCGATGCGCAGGTTCTCGGCCAGCGGCCGGGTGGTCGAGAGGTAGACGACGTCGGCGCGCGGCACCATGATCTGGCGCGCCACCCGGTGCGACAGCTCGAAGACGTTGTCGAGGATCTCGCGCTTCTGGGTGGTCATGTCGCCGCTCGCGCCGCTGGTCGAGAGGAGCAGCCGGAGCTCCTGCTCGTCGTGGGCCATCTCGCCCTCGCTGGGCGGCGAGAGCGAGACCAGGCGCAGCATGCCGCGCGCCGCCCGGTTGAGCACCCAGATCGCCGGGTAGGTCAGGCGGTGGAAGACGAAGAGCGGCGGCGCCAGCCAGAGCACCGTCGTCTCCGCCTTGTCGATGGCGATCCACTTGGGCGCCAGCTCGCCGAGCACGATGTGGAGCATGGTGATGAGGAGGAAGGCGAGGGTGAGGGCGACCGTGTGGACGATCGCCTCGTTCCCTGCTCCCGGCGCCAGGGCGGCGATCGCCGGCCGCACGATCCAGGCGAAGGCGGGCTCGCCCACCCAGCCCAGGCCGAGCGAGGCGAGCGTCACCCCGAGCTGGGTCGCCGAGAGGTAGGAGTCGAGGTTCTTCGTCATGTGCCGCGCCACGCGGGCGCGGCGCTGGCCGGCCTGGACGAGCGGCTCGAGCTGGGTCGGCCGCACCTTGACGAGGGCGAACTCGGCGGCGACGAAGAAGCCGTTGAGGAGCACGAGGAGGGCCGCGAGGAAGAGGCTCCAGCCGGCGCCGAGCGGCAGCTTGTCCCCGGCGTCGGCGAGCGGCGCCGCGGACGGGCCGAGCGCGATGACGGCGGCTGCGATGCCGGCGAAGACGCTCAAGCGCGCGCCTCCGGCGCCGCCGCGAGGCTCTCCCCGCCGCTTGCGCGGTTCGGGTTGCTGCCATACGGTGAGGGGCTGGCGCTGGGACTGGGCGGGTCGTCGTTCAAGGGAGGACGATTTTAGCATGCTCCTCGCGAGCCATCGGGACCTTCGGCGTGAATCGGGCGGGAATGCCTGAGGGCGCGCCGTTCGCCGTCTCCCTCGAGCTCCCCGGCTGGGAGCTCTTCTGGGCGAGGCTCGAGACGGGGCCGGACGGAGGAGAGGCCGCCGCCTCGCTCGGCGCCCTCCGGCAGGCGACGGCCGCGCGGGCGCGCGCCGAGCTCGACCTCGAAGGGCTCGCGGCCCATCCCACGGCGGCCGCACTCCGCCGGCTCTTCCGCGCCGCGGGCTGCGATCCCACGCGCTACCGCCCGTCGTCGGAAGCCTTGCTGCGCCGAGTCCTCAAGGGCGAGGAGCTGCCGGCCATCCATCACCTCGTCGACCTCAACAACTGCCTGTCGATCGCGCTCGCGGTCCCCTCCTGCGTCCTCGCCGAGGGGAGCTTCGCGGGGCCGGTGACGCTCCGCGCCGGCCGCGAGGGCGAGGCGTTCGAGTCGCTCCGCGGCCCCTTCCAGCTCGCCGGCAAGCCGCTCCTCGCCGATGGGGACGGGCCCTTCGGCACGCCGATCACCGACAGCCAGCGCGTGAAGGTGCGCGAGGAGACCCGCCGCGCCTGGCTCGTCGCCTACCTACCGGCCGGCGTGGTCGATGCCGCAGCGGCCGCCGCGGCGCTGGCCGCGCTCCTCGCCGGCGTGCCCTCCGTGCGGGCCGTGTGAGCCGGAGAACGCACCGCGCCTCAGGATTTGTTAAGATAACTGTCATTTAAACGGCGTGCGCGTGGGAGAACCGATGGATTTGCCCAGCGAGCTCCGGCTGTGGGCTCACCTCCTCTACTTCCGGGCGCGGCAGGGGAGCCCGCGCCGCTATCCGCAACAGTGGGAGAGCTACTGGCGGAGCGTGCAGGCGACCGGGCGCGGCGGCGAGGTGCTGTGGGACAACGTGCCGGAGCGCGCCTCGGCCGAGGACCTCCAGCGCTTCGCGGTCCACCTGGACTCCGCGCTGCCGCTCGTCGACCTCGGCTGCGGCAACGGCCGCCAGTCGCGCTTCCTGGCCCGCCACTTCGCGCGCATCATCGGGGTCGACGTGGCGCCGGCAGCGGTGGCGCTGGCGCGCCGCGAGGCGGCCGCCGAGCGCCTGGCGATCGACTACCGCGTGCTCGACGCCACCCGGCCGGACGAGGCGCGGGCGCTCCACGCCCAGCTCGGCGACGCCAACGTCTACATCCGCGGCGTCCTCCACGTCATCGCCGCCGCCGACCGGCGGCGCTTCGCGGAGAGCCTGGAGATCCTCCTCGGCGAGCGCGGCACCCTCTACGACATCGAGCTGAGGCCGGGCGCCCTCGTCCTCTTCCGCAGCCTCCCCGGCGACAGCTCCTCGGGCCTGCCGCGCCTGGTGCACAACGTGGTGCGGCACGGCGTCCGCCCGCACGGCTTCGACCTCCGCCAGCGCCGGCGCTACTTCCCCGACGACCGCTGGCAGGTGCTCGAGCAGGGGAGCGAGGTGACGATCAACACCGTGCCCCTCGACCCCGGCGGCGAGAGCCTGGTGCCGGCCTGCTACATGATCCTCCGCCCGCAGCACCCCGCGCACGCGTCGATCGAGCGGCGGGCGAGCTGATCGCGGCTATCCCTCGCGGAAGAACTCCAGCAGCAGCCGGTTCACCCGCTCGGGCTCCTCGTGCTGCACCCAGTGGGTCGCCTCGTCGACGACGACCAGGCGGCCGCGCTCGCAGCGGGCGAGCGAGGGCGCGGCCATCTCGCGGCCGAGGAAACGGTCGCCGGCCCCCCAGACGAGGAGCGCCGGCACGCGGACGCGCGTCGTCGGCGGCCGCCGCGGGCGGGCGCGGAAGGCGGCGCGGTACCACTGGATCATGGCGTGCATGGCGCCGGGCTGCGACCAGGCGGCGCGGTAGCGCGCCAGGTCCTCGTCCGAGAACGTCCCCGGCCGGCTGGTCTTGGCGAGCGCCGCCGCGGCGCGCGCGAAGTTGCCGGCGGCGAGCCGGCGCTCGGGGAGCCAGGGCAGCTGGAACTGGAAGATGTACGAGCTCCGCCGCCGCTGCGCGCGGTCCCGGAGGAGGAAGCGCTCCATCACCCGCGGATGCGGCATGTTGAGGACCGCGAGGTGCGAGCAGCGCTCCGCATGGCGGATCGCCGTCCACCAGGCGACCAGCCCGCCCCAGTCGTGCCCCACGAGGATGGCGCGCTCGCGGCCGGCCTCGTCGAGGAGGCCGAGGACGTCGTCCGCCAGGCGGTCGAGGCCGTAGGCGGCGACCCCGCGCGGCTTGTCGCTCAGGTTGTAGCCGCGCTGGTCGGGGGCGAGGACGCGGTAGCCGGCCGCGGCGAGCGGGCCGATCTGCTTCCTCCAGGCGTACCAGAACTCGGGGAAGCCGTGCAGGAGGACGGCGAGCGGCCCGTCCTGCGGTCCCGCCTCGACGGCGTGGAGCCTGACGTCCCCGACGGAGATGACGCGCTCGCGGAGCTCGGTGTCTGGAATCGTCGTCGTCGTCGCCGTCATTCGTAGCGCAGGGCGGTGGAGGGATCGATCCTCGCCGCCCGCCAGGCGGGCACCCAGCAGGCGACCAGGGTGACGAGGAGGGCGAAGCCGACGACCGCGGCGAGATCGGCCGCCTTCACCTCGAAGGGCACCGAGCTCACGAAGTAGATCGCCGCCACCTCGGGATCGAAGCGGATGAGGTGGAAGGTGGTGAGCACCCAGCAGGCGCCGGCGCCGAAGGCGACGCCGGTCAGGGTCCCCAGGCCGCCGAGGATGGCGCCGTAGAGGAGGAAGGCGGAGCGCAGGCGCCACGGCGACAGCCCGAGCGCGCCGAGGACGCCGATGTCGCGCATCCGCTCGCGCACCAGGACGACGAGCGTCGAGGCGACGTTGAAGGTGGAGACGAGGACGATGAGGCCGAGCACGATGAAGAGCGCCACCTGCTGGAGCTTGAGCGCGGTGAAGAGCTCGCGGTTGAGCTGCTGCCAGTCGGTGACCACGAAGTCGGGGTTGAGGATGGTCGAGATCCTCTCCGCCGCCTCCGGCGAGCCGGCGGGGTCGGCGAGCGTGAACTCGAGGAGGTCGCCGGAGAGGCCGCTCCCCATGAGCCCCTCGACGAGCGGCCGCGCGAGCAGCATCCAGGTGCGGTCGAACTCGGCGAAGCCGGTCGAGAAGACGCGGGCGACGCGCAGGCTCTGGTAGCGGAAGCGCGGCCGCTCGCCCTCGAAGCCGAGGGCGACGAGGCGGACGGCGTCGCCGGCGCGCACGCCGAGCCGCCGGGCGAGCTCCGCGCCGAGGACGGCGCGCGGGATGCCGTCCGCCGCCGGCGCGAGGTCCGCCGGGGTGGCGCCGAGCTGCCTGCCGCCGGGGTCGACGCCGCGGAGGACCACCTCGACGCCCTGCGGCACGGCGGGGCTGGCGAGCGAGCCCTGCCCGTAGGCGACCTCGCCGATCGTCTGCACGCCGGGGACCCTGGCGAGGCCGACGCGCTTCGCCGCGTCGAGCGCCGTCGTCTTGCCGCCCACCGGGTAGGCGATGACGGCGGCGTTGCCGCGGATGAGCTTGCCCTGGAGGTCGTCGCGGTAGCCGGTCATCAGGGCCATCGCGATGACCATCGCCGTCACCCCGAGGGCCGTCGCCGAGAGCGCCGCCCGCGCCGTGCCGTCGAGGAGGCGGCTCCGCCGCCCGCGGCCGCGCAGGAAGCGCCAGGCGACCGTCCAGGCGAGCGGGCCGGAGAGGGTTTCGGCGGGCGGAGCGGCAGTCGTCCTCACCGCGGCCTAGCGCCCGGGCCTCTCGACGGCGGCAAGGAAGCGGTCGAAGAGGCCGGCGGCGTCGTGCGGGCCGGGGGCCGCCTCGGGGTGGTACTGGACGGAGAAGACCGGCCGGCCGGCGAGGTCGAAGCCCTCGACGGTGCCGTCGTTCAAGTTGAGCTCGCTCACCCGGCAGCCGGCGGGGAGCGAGCCCGGCTCGACCGCGAAGCCGTGGTTCTGGCTGGTGATGGCGACCTTGCCGGAGGCGAGGTCCTTGACCGGCTGGTTGCCGCCGTGGTGGCCGAACGGCAGCTTGAAGGTGCGGCCGCCCAGCGCCAGCCCGAGGAGCTGGTGGCCGAGGCAGATGCCGAAGATCGGCACGTCCGCGGCGAGGAGCTCGGCGACGGCGTCGATGATCCCGGTGAGCGGCTCGGGGTCGCCGGGGCCGTTCGAGAGGACGACGCCGTCGGCCCCGAGAGCCAGCGCCGCGGCCGCCGGGGTGCGCGCCGGCAGCACGGTGAGGCGCGCGCCGCGCTGCTTGAGCGAGCGCAGGATGTTCTGCTTGATCCCGAAGTCGTAGACCGCGAGGTGGCAGCTCTCCACCCCGGAGGGATGGTCCGCGGCGACCTCGTAGGGCTCCGCGCAGGTCACCTCGTCGACCAGCGCGCGGCCGGTCATCGAGGGGAAGTCCGCCAGCTCGCGCGCCAGGGCCTCGACGTCCGAGCGCTCCGAGGTGACGACGCCCTTGAGCGCGCCGCGCTCGCGCAGCCGCCGCACCAGGGCGCGGGTGTCGAAGCCCTGGAGCGCCGGGACGTCGTGGCGCCGGAGGTAGGCGACCAGGCTCTCGTCGCGGTGCCGGCCGGAGGGCTCGGCGGTGAAGCGGCGGGCGAGGAAGCCCTCGACCCACGGCCGGCCCGACTCGGCAAGCTCGGGGGCGGTGCCGTAGTTGCCGATGTGCGGCTGCGTCATCACCACGATCTGGCCGCGATAGGAGGGATCGGTGAGCACCTCCTGGTAGCCGGTCATCGAGGTGTTGAAGACGACCTCGCCGAAGCGGGTGCCGCGCGAGACGGCCTCGCCCTCGAAGACGGTGCCGTCCTCGAGCAGGAGCAGGCCGGTGGGATAGGTGCGCAAAGCTCCGGCGACGGGCGCTAGCGGGCCGTGGCGTAGGTCGGCAGGTCCCGCGCCAGCACCGAGGCGAGGAGGCGGACCTCCTCCATCAGGGTGGCGAACTCCTCCGGCAGGATCGCCTGGTTGCCGTCGGAGAGCGCCTTCTCCGGCTGGTCGTGGACCTCGACCATGAGGCCGTCGGCGCCCACCGCGACCGCCGCCCGCGACAGCGGCAGGACCTTGTTGCGCTTGCCGCTCGCGTGGCTGGGGTCGGCGATGATCGGCAGGTGGCTGATCCGCTTGACCTCGGGGATCGCCGCCACGTCGAGGGTGTTGCGCGTGTG
>DATBQN010000026.1:0-14809 GCA_036560825.1 Thermoanaerobaculia bacterium | reverse complement strand
CGGCGGCTGCCGCGAGCGGCGGCGACCGCCGCACGGCGACCGGCTCCGCGGCGCGCGGAGGCTCCAGGGTGATGAGCCGCCCGGCGCGGTCGCGCGTCAAGCGGGCGCAGAGCTCGCCGCCGCTCGCCTCGATCAGGCCGGCTGCCTCGCGCGCGGTGAGTTGCGCGAAATCGTAGACCTGCCGGTCGCACTGCAGGCAGTGACGCCGGCGTCCATCGCCGCGCATCTCCTCCCATGGGCTCCGGCAGGGCGATGCGACGCGCAGGCGGTGCAGCTCGTCTTCCCTCATCCTCATGGCGTCCCTCCCCGGGCGGCGGCGTATGCGCTCGCCTCTCCCTCCCCTTAGACACGCCAGTACGCGTTTTCGATCCCGGCCGGGGAAGCGAGGCAGGAGCTCAATCGAGACGCCCGCGCCGCACCGCCTCGATGAAGTCCGTGTAGGCGGGCTCGAGGCCGGCGGCGCGGAGGTCGGCCGCGATCTGGCCGCGGTGGTAGGTGCCGTGGAGCACGACGTGGAGGAGGATGTCGCCCACCGTGCTCGACCAGACCTCGCCCGCGCTGTTGACGTATGGAATGGCGGCCTCGAGGTCCGCCGGCGCGAGGCCGGCGAGGTAGGCGTCCCAGCGGCGATCGAGCGCCTCCCATTCCGCCCGGCACTCGGCGAGGCTCAGGCGCGGCCAGACAGCGGCGGGCGGCTCGCCGAGCAGGCGGCCGAGCCAGAGGCGGCCGGCGCCGACCAGGTGGGCCATCCGCGCCAGCGCGGCAGGCGGCGGAGCGGGCGCCTCAACCATGGCAGCGAGGGTCTCTCGGTTCGCCCAGGCCTCGTACGTGAAGAGGCGGCGGAGCTCCGCGAGTCGGTGTGTCCCAGGATCCCCGAGATCGGCCACCTCACCTCCGGCGAAGCAGGACGTAGCGATAGGCGCCGCCGGCGGGCTCGTCGTGGACCACGTCGAGCGGCGCCCGCGAGTCGTCGAGGATCTCCCCGAGGCGGCGGTTGGTGCTGGTGAAGACGGTGTCGAGGAGCGCTAGGGCGGCGCGGCGCGGCCAGGCAGGCCGGAAGCCGTCGGGCAGGAACTTGTCGAACACCGCCAGCCTGCCGCCCGGCCGGAGCACCCGCGCCACCTCCGCCAGGCAGCGCGCCGGCTCGGCGATCACCTCGAGGACCATGTGGAGGATGGCGGCGTCGAACGCGCCGTCGGGGAGGTCGAGGGCGCGGCCATCCAGGCGCCGGAACTCGACGCCGGGACGGGCGTGGACGCGCGCTTGGTCGAGCATCGCCGGCGTGTAGTCGGTCGCCAGCACGCGGACGCCAGCGGGCACGAACGGCAGGTCGGCGCCGGTGCCGCAGCCGACGATCAGCAGCCGCTCGCCCGGCGCCAGCCCGAGCAGGCCGATCGAGCGCCGCCGCTCGGCGGGGAACTTGGTGACCCGGTCGTAGTGCGGCGCCCAGAGCGTGTAGCGGAAGCGCTGCCAGGCGTTGGGGGGCATGGAGGAGACGATCGCGCCGCGAGACGGATCAGGATACGCGATGCCCTCCCCGCGGGCAACGGGTTCGCTCGGTCGCCCGCTCACGCCCCGCCGCCGGCATCGAACCGGCGCACCAGCTCGCGATAGGTGCTCCCGAGCGCCGCCGCGCCGTCGGGAGCCGCCAGGTCCTCGGCCCGGTGGGAGGCGATCGTGGCGATCGCCAGCGCCTGCTCGACGACGGTGCGCGGTCCCTCGCCGAGCTCCGCCTGGTCGAAGCGCTCGAGGCTCGCCGCGGCGGCATGGGCGACGGCGGCGAGCACGCGGAAGGCGCCGTCCGAGAGCGGTGGCTCGCCGCGGTAGACCTCCAGCCGGCCGCCCGTCCGCAACCTCGGGAAGTCCTCCAGGCCGAGGAAGCGACGCAGCCAGTCGGCGCGGAAGCGGCCGGCGGCGGCGGCGATCCCGGCATAGTCGGCGATCAGCTCGTCGAGGAGCCGGTTGCGCATCGAGCCGAGCAGCCGCCGGGTGAAGTAGTGCGCGCACTCGTGATCGCGGCGGATGGCGAGCGAGAGCGCCCGCCACTCCTCTTCGCCGAGGCCCATCTCGGCCGCCGGAACGGCGCTGTAGGGACCGTCCGAGAGGAGGACGAAGCGGTCCTGGTAGCTCTCGGGCCGCGCCTTCAGGCGCGCCATCTCCTCCTCCCAGGTCGCCGTCTCCCGCGCCGATCGACCGGCGCGCTGCCACGCCTCGCGCCGCGCGCGGATCCGCGACCAGTTGACGTAGCCGGAGACCGCGAGGGCTCCCTGCGCCGCGGCGACCGGTCGCGGCTCGTTCCGGGCAGAGAGCGCCTGCACCAGGGCGACGAACTCCTCGCGGCCGCGGACGACGATGACGGGGAGGTGACCGGCCGGGCTCAGGTGGAGCTCGAGCCCGATCCGTTCCCGGTGGGGCAGATCGAGGCCGGTCGCCTCCGGGAGTATGTCGGGCGGCACGCCGCGCCGGGTGGCGGCGAGGTAGTCGGCGTTCGCGCTCATCCCCGAGCGAATGGGAAAATGGAGCTGCGGCAGGTGCTCGCGAAGGACCGCGGCGGCCCCGCGCTCGCGCGCCTCGGCGACCCGCGGCGCCCAGAACTCGATGAAGGGCTCGTCCGGCAGCGGCAGCTCGCGGACCGTGGCGAGCGCCCGCAGGTCGAACGTGTTCTCGCCGTAGGCGAGCAGCTCGGCGACCTCGGAACCGGAGGCTCCGAGATCTGCCAGCACGCCGGCTTGCAACTCCCAACTCACAGTGCTAGCCTAGTTTAGCTGGCTCGCGATGAAAAGATTTTTCATGTGCAGCCCTCTCGCCGGGCGAGAGACGACTCCTCCCAGCTCAGGTGCTTGCTTCCGGCCGTAGCCCCCTGATCACCGCAACCAGCCGCCGCTCGCCTTCGACGCCTCGGACACCCCAGAGACCCACGTCACGGCTCCCCCTTCTCGTGCTGCTGCTCGCCGCCTTCGGCTTCCAGCTGGCGCGGCAGGGCGGCGCTCAGCTTTCGAGCGGTCAGACCCTCGGTCTCCTCGAGGCGGTCAGCATGACGCTCGAGCACGATCCCAACCTGGGGGTCGTCCAGGCGCGGCTCGAGTCGTCTCGCGGCGCCCTCCTCTCCGCCGCCGGCAAGTTCGATCCGGTGGTAACCAACCAGCTGCTCGACAGCGACACCAAGGCGCCGCTGGGGACCGACCGCAGCTTCGAGCAGACGATGGTCGAGAACGACCTCGGCGTGAGCAAGCTCTTCCGCGGCGGCCTGTCGATCACGCCCGCCGTCTCGCTCGTCCGCCTGCGCGACACCTCGGTCGGGCCGGACACCGGCAATACCGCCGCGGTCAGCTTCGCCTTCCGCCAGCCCCTCCTCCGCGGCCGCGGCCGCGCCGCGACGGACGCCATCGAGCTCGCGGCCGGGCGCGAGGTCGCGGCGAGCGGTCTCGACCTCCTGCACACGACGGCCGAGCGCGTCCAGGCCGTCGCCGCCCAGTACTGGAGCTTCGCCGCGGCGCAGGCGGGCCTCGCCGTCCTGCGCGACAGCGAGGCGAGCTCGCGCGTCCTCCTCGAGACCACCCGCAAGCTGATCGAGGCGGACGTCACGCCGGCCGCCGAGCTCGTCCAGCTCGAAGCCAATGTCGTCTCCAAAGAAGCGGCGCGGATCGGCGGCGAGCTGGCGGTCTTCCAGGCGCGCCAGGAGCTCGGGCGCCAGATCGGCCTCGACGCGGCGGAGATCGGCGCCCTGCCTCCTGCCGGCGATCCCTTCCCCGCCGGCGCCGCCGCCGTCCTGCCCGCCCCGGCCGAGGCCCCCCGTCTGATCGCCACGGCGCTCGCCCACCGCGCCGACCTCCAGGCGGCGCGCACGCGCCTCGAGTCAGCCGACATCCAGGTGCGGGCCGCGGACAACGCTCTGGAAGCGCAGCTCGACCTCGTGCTCACCCCGCGGTACAACGGGCTCACGGTGGGGGTGGGAGCCGGGGCCTTCTTCGGGCCGCTCGGGCAGAACGTCCCCGGAGCCAGCTTCTCTGTCGGGCTCGACCTCTCCTGGCCGACGGCCAACCGCGTCGCCCGCGGCCAGCTCGAGCAGGTGCTCGCGGGCCGCCGCCAGAGCGCGCTCGCGGTGGACCTGCTGGTGAAGGGGATCGGCGCCGACGTCCCCGCCGCCCTCGAGGCGGTCGTCCGCGACGCGGCGCAGCTCGAGCGGGCGACGCTCGCCGTCCGCCTCTTCGAGCGCGCGGTCGACAACGAGGAGAAGAAGCTCAAAGGCGGCACCTCGACGCTCATCGACGTCATCACCCAGCGTGACCGTCTGACTGCCGCGAGGGAAGCCGAGGTGCAGTCGCGCCTCGCCCTCGCCCTCGCCCTTCTCGACCTCCGCTTCCAGACCGGCACCCTGGTCACCGGCACCGGCGAGGCCGCCCGTCTGAGCTTTTCCGATCTGACGACCGTTCCCGCCCCGTCGGAGCCCGGGGGCGCGCCGTGATCTTCCGCAAGGTCGCCCTCGAGCGCCTGTCGTCGCCCGAGCAGCTCGACCAGCTCCTCCAGGTGACCGACGCCAAGGGATGGCTCGCCCTGATCGCCGCGGCGACCCTCCTCGCCACTGCTCTCGGCTGGGGAATCTTCGGCTCCGTCCCCACCGAGGCGGCCGGCACCGGCATCCTCATCCGCCAGGGCGGCGTCTCCGACCTCGTTTCCGCCGGGAGCGGCCAGGTCGCCGAGGTGCTGGTGCGGGTGGGCGACACCCTCAAGAAGGGGGACATCGTCGCCCACATCCGCCAGGAGGCCCTTCTGCGCCAGATCCGCGATACGCGGGCGAAGCTCGCCGACCAGCGGAGCGCCTACCAGGAGATGCTGCGCTCCGCCGAGGAGCAGAAGCGGCTGGGCAAGCGCGATCTAGAGCAGCAGCGGGCGAACCTCGAGCGGAGCATCGCCGCCCTGGTCAAGAACGTGGCCCTCCTGGAAGAGCGCGTGGCGGCCGAGGACAAGCTCCTCCAGGACGGCCTCATCACCAAGCAGGCCGCGCTCACCACCCAGCAGAGCCTGAACACGGCCCGCGACCAGCTCGCCAGCCAGCGCCTGGAGGCGAACGGGCTCGAGCTGAAGCGCCTCACCTCGGAGCAGCAGCTCGACCAGCAGCTCGAGACGCGGCGGACGACCATCCAGGACCTCGAGATCCAGCTCCACGAGGCCAACGCCAAGCTCTCCGAGGACGTCGCCGTCGTCTCCCCCTTCGCCGGGCGGGTGCTCGAGCAGATGGTCGACCGCGGCGACGTCATCAACCCGGGCACGCCGATCCTCTCCGTCGAGGTGCAGTCCGAGGAGCTGATGGCGGTGCTCTTCGTCCCTGCCTCTGCCGGCAAGCAGGTGCAGGCGGGGATGCCGGCGCGCATCTCGCCCTCGACGGTCAAGAAGGAGGAGTACGGCTACATGGTCGGCCGGGTGACCTGGGTCGCCGCCTTCCCCTCGACCACGCGCGGCATGGTGCGCCTGCTCGGCAACGAGGCGCTGGTCACCAAGCTGATGCAGGAGGGACCGCCGATCCAGGTGAACGTCGCCCTCGCCGCCGGCGCGCGGACGCCCTCCGGCTACCGCTGGTCGTCCTCGACCGGACCGCCGGGGAAGATCAGCAGCGGCACACTGGCGGACGGCAGCGTCGTCGTGCGTCAGGACCGGCCGCTCTCGCTCGTCCTCCCGACCCTCCGGGAGAAGCTCGGGGTTTGACCATGCCCGGCCTCTCGTCGCGCCCCGCCACGGGACCGCCCTCCGTCAAGGCGGTGCGCACGCCGACGATCCTCCAGATGGAGGCCGTCGAGTGCGGCGCCGCGGCGCTCGCCGTCGTCCTCGCCCATTTCGGCCGCTGGGTGCCGCTCGAGGAGCTGCGCATCGCCTGCGGCGTCTCGCGCGACGGCAGCAAAGCGAGCAACATGGTCAAGGCCGCACGCGCCTACGGCCTCGTCGCCAAGGGGTTCAAGAAGGAGCCCGCCGACCTCCGCCGCATGGCGGCGCCGATGGTCGTGCACTGGAATTTCAACCACTTCGTCGTGCTCGAGGGCTTCCGCCGCGGCCGCGTCCACCTGAACGACCCCGCCTCCGGCCCCCGCACGGTCTCAGAGGAGGAGCTCGACCAGGCCTTCACCGGCGTCGTCCTCACCTTCGAGCCCGGCCCCAAGTTCCGCCCCGGCGGCGACCCGCCGCGGCTCACTGCCGCCCTCCGCCGCAGGCTCGGCGGCTCGCGCGCGGCGCTCGTCTTCTGCCTCTGCACCGGCCTCGCGCTCGTCGTCCCCGGGCTCGTGGTGCCGGTCTTCTCCAAGGTCTTCATCGACCGCGTCCTGCTCGAGAGCCGTACGGACTGGCTGGGCCCGCTCCTCGTCGCGATGGCGATCGCCGCCCTCCTTCTGGGCGCCCTCACCTGGCTCCAGCGCGTCTACCTGCTGCGGCTGGAGACCAAGCTGGCGCTCGGCTCGTCGAGCCGCTTCCTGTGGCACGTGCTGCGGCTTCCGGCCGAGTTCTTCAGCCAGCGCTTCGCCGGCGACGTGAGCTCGCGGGTGTCGATCAACGACCGCGTGGCGAGCCTGCTGTCGCGCGACCTGGCGACCAACTTCCTCGCCGCCGCGACGATCGTCTTCTTCGCCGCCCTCATGTTCCTCTACGACCCCGTGCTCACCCTGATCGGGATCGCCGTCGTCTCGGGCAACGTCGCCGCCCTCCGCTACGTGGCGCGCAAGCGGGTCGACGGCAACCGGCGCCTGCTCCAAGACCAGGGAAAGATGCTGGGCACCGCGATCGGCGGCCTGCAAACGATCGAGACGCTCAAGGCGACGGGGGGCGAGTCGGACCTCTTCGGCCGCTGGTCGGGCTATCAAGCGAAGGTCGTCAACGCCCGCCAGGACCTCGAGCGATATACCCAGATGCTCGACGTCGTGCCGGCCCTCCTCGCCTCGATCAACGCGGCTCTCATCCTCGGGGTCGGCGGCGTGCGGGTGATCCACGGCGCCCTGACCCTCGGCGGCCTGGTCGCCTTCCAGGTGCTGATGGCGAGCTTCGTCGCCCCCGTCACCCAGCTCGTCAGCCTGGGCGGCAAGCTGCAGACCGTCGAGGGCGACATGAACCGGCTGGACGACGTGCTGCGTTACCCGGCGATGCGCCCCGCCGAGGCGGCAGCGACGCGCCGTCCACCGGCGGACGGCGCGGTCAAGCTCGCCGGCCGGCTCACCATCTCCGGGCTCACCTTCGGCTACAGTCGCCTCGAGCCGCCGCTCATCGAGGGCTTCGAGCTGGCGCTCGCCCCGGGCTCCCGGGTGGCGCTCGTCGGTGGCTCGGGGAGCGGCAAGTCGACGCTCGCCAAGCTGGTGACCGGCCTCTACCAGCCGTGGGGAGGGGAGATCCTCTTCGACGGCCGGCCCCGCGAGACGATCCCCGCGGCCGTGCTCCTGAATTCGCTCGCCAGCGTCGACCAGAGCATCTTCCTCTTCGTCGGGACGGTGCGCGAGAACCTGACGCTCTGGGACGCCACGATCCCGCTCCCCGACGTCGTCGCCGCCGCCAAGGACGCCTGCATCCACGAGGACGTCGCGGCGCGGCCCGGCGGTTACGAGAGCCCGATCGACGAGGCCGGCGCCAACTGGAGCGGCGGGCAGCGGCAGCGGCTGGAGATCGCCCGCGCCCTGGTCAGCCGGCCGACCCTCCTGGTGCTCGACGAGGCGACCAGCGCCCTCGACCCCGAGACCGAGCGGGCGATCGATGAGAACCTGCGCCGGCGCGGCTGCGCCTGCCTCATCATCGCGCACCGCCTGAGCACCATCCGCGATGCCGACGAGATCATCGTCCTCGAGCGCGGCCGTGTGGTCCAGCGCGGCACCCACGACCAGCTCAAGGATCTGCCGGGCCTCTATGCGCAGCTCATCAGCGCCGACTGACGCGCCGGGCGCGGCCTTGGCCGGCGCCCTCGCCGCGCGCGGCGCGGCGGAGGCCGCCGCCGCCGGCAATGCTCCGCTCCACCTGGCGCCCGCCGGCGCCGCCTGGCTGGTGCGCTCGGGGGCCGTCGAAGTGTTCGCCGCCGCGGAGGACGGCGCCGGGCGGCGCCTCCACCTCGGCACCGCCCGCACCGGCGAAATGGTTTTCGCCGCCGCGCCGCTCACCGAGGCGAACGGCGCCGGGCTCGGGCTCCTGGCGGTTGGCCTGCCCGGCTCGAGCCTGCTCGCGGCCACCCCCGCCGATCTCGCCGACCTGGCGCGCCGGCCGGAAACGAGGGCGGCGCTCGCCGACGCCGTCGAGGGCTGGCTCGACCTCCTCTGCGCCGAGGTGCGGCACGCCCCGCCACAAGTGTTCGTCGAGCTCCTCCCGGGCACCGAGCTGGCGCTTGCGGCCGGGCAGGCCGCGCGGCCGCGGGGACGGTCGGCGTGGATCGAGGTCGCCGACGACCCCGCGGTCCTCGACGCCGACCGTGCCGACCGCGCGCCCGTCCTCTTCCTCGGCGAGCCGGAGCTGCCGCTCGCCGCCGGCGCCGCCTGGCCGATCCCCGGGGCCGCCTGGCTGATCGCCGGCGGGCCAGCGCGGCTCGCCGTCTCGGCGACGCCCGACCGGCTCGCTGCCGGCGACCTCTGGGGCGATCTCGAGCGCTTCCACCGCCTCTTCCTCCTCTATGTGAGCGGCGAGCTCGCGCGCGCCGGCCGCGCCGACCGCGAGCGGCTCGACCTCAGGGCGGACCTCGATCGCCGCGTCCTCTCGGGCGCCTATGGCCGGCTCGCCTCGGTCCTCGTCCCCGTCGAGCGGCAGGGGCTCGCGCTCACCGAGGACACGCCGCTACTCGCCGCCTGCCGGCTGGTCGGCGCCGCGCAGGGGATCGTCTTCCGCGACCCCGCGCTCGCCGCCGGCACCGCCGGCGCCGGCCGCGGCGACCCGCTCGCCGCCATCGCGACGGCCTCGCAGGTGCGGTCTCGGCGGGTGATCCTCCGCGACGACTGGTGGCGGCGCGACAATGGGCCGCTCCTCGGCTTCCGAACCGAGGACGGCGCGCGCCGGCCGGTCGCCCTGCTGCCGACCTCGCCCGCGAGCTACGCGCTGGTCGACCCGGCGGCGCCGGACGAGCGGCGCCCGGTCGACGCGCTCGTCGCCGAAAGCCTGGCCGGCGACGCGACGATGTTCTATCCCCCACTCCCCGCCGGCCCGTTGAGCAAGCGCGACCTCTTCGCCTTCGCGCTCCGCGGGCGCCGGCGCGACCTCCTGACCATCCTCGCCATGGGCCTGGGAGGCGGCCTCCTCGCCCTCCTCCTGCCGGTCGTCACCGGCGAGATCTTCGGCACCGTCATTCCGAGCGCCGACCGCGGGCGCCTCTTCGTCATGACCGTGGCGCTCGTCGCCAGCGCGCTCACGGCGGCCGGCTTCCAGGCCACCCGGAGCATCGCCGTCCTGCGCCTGGGCGGCCGCATCGACGGCAGCCTGCAGTCCGCGGTGTGGGACCGCCTGCTGACGCTCCCGGTCTCCTTCTTCCGCCGTTTCACGGTGGGCGATCTCGCCGTCCGCTCGGTCGGGGTGGACGCCATCCGCGACCTGCTCACCGGCAACGTCCTCACCTCGCTCCTCGCCCTCGTCTTCTCGCTCTTCAGCTTCGCCCTGCTCTTCTACTACAGCTGGCGCCTCGCCCTCCTGGCCAGCGGCCTCATCGCAGTCCTCATGGCGGTGACGGCGGCGCTCACCTACCTCCAGCTCCGTTTCCAGCGCGACATCCTCGACCTCCAGGGGAAGCTCGCGAGCCTGCTCTTCGGGCTCATCAACGGCATCGACAAGCTGCATCTGGGCGGCGCCGAGGAGCGCGCCTTCGCCCTCTGGGCCGAGCGCTTCGCGGAGCAACGGCGGTGGACGCTCAAGGCGCAGCGGGCCGCCAATCTCCAGGCGGCCTTCTCCGCCGTCTACGGAGTCCTCACCTCGCTCGCCATCTTCGCCATGGCGGGCTTCGCCGCGCGCGACAGCCTGCCGGTGGGCGATTTCCTCGCCTTCAACGCCGCCTTCGGCCAGTTCCTGGGAGCGGCGCTCTCCGCCCTCTCGATCCTCTCGAGCATCCTCGTCATGGTGCCGATCTACGAGCGGTTGGAGCCGATCCTGACCGCAGAGCCGGAGGTCGACCCGAGCCGGAGCGAGGCCGGCGAGCTCGCCGGCGCGATCGAGTTCGGGCACGTATCCTTCCGCTATCACGACGACGGACCGCTCATCCTCGACGACGTCTCGTTCCACGCCGCGCCGGGCGAGTTCATCGCTCTCGTCGGCCCGTCAGGGGCGGGCAAGTCGACCTGCCTGCGCCTGCTGCTCGCGTTCGAGCGGCCGAGCGCGGGCTCGATCTACTTCGACGGCCAGGACCTGGCGTCGCTCGCCATCCACTCGGTGCGCCGCCAGCTGGGAGTCGTCCTCCAGACCGGCCGGCCGATGGTCGGCGACATCTACTCGAACATCGTCGGCAGCTCGCGCTTCTCCCTCGAAGACGCCTGGGAGGCGGCGCGGATGGCCGGTCTCGAGGAGGACATCCGGGCCATGCCGATGGGCATGCACACGGTGGTGAGCGAGGGAGCAGGCACCTTCTCCGGCGGCCAGAAGCAGCGGCTGTTGATCGCTCGCGCGGTCGTCCGCCGGCCGCGCATCATCCTCTTCGACGAGGCGACGAGCGCCCTCGACAACCGCACCCAGGAGATGGTGAGCGCGAGCCTGGCGCGCTTGAAGGCCACCCGCGTCGTCATCGCTCACCGGCTGAGCACGATCGTCGGCGCCGACCGCATCTACGTGATGGAGGCCGGCCGGGTGGTGGAGTCCGGCACCTACCGCGAGCTGCTCGCGAAGGGCGGGCTCTTCTCCCGCCTCGCCGCGCGCCAGATCGTCTGACCCCCCGCTCGAACTCCAGGAGAGAACGCCATGCGCAAGGTCCTTTTCCTCTTCGGACAGCTGAGCGACGAGGACATCGAGTGGATGCTCGACCACGGCAGCAGGCGCTCGGTGCCGGCGGGCGCCGTGCTCATCCGCCAGGGCGTACCCATCGACGCCATCTTCATCCTGCTCGAGGGGAAGCTCTCGGTCTGGCTCGCCGGCCGCACGGAGCGGGAGATCGCCCGCCTGAACGCCGGCGAGATCGTCGGCGAGATGTCGTTCCTCGACGCGCGGCCGCCCTCGGCGACCGTCAAGGGCCTCGAGGAGGCGACCGTCTTCGCGATTCCACGCACCGCCCTCGCCGCCAAGCTCGCCGCCGACCTGGGCTTCGCCGCCCGCTTCTACCGCGCGCTCGCCATCTTCCTCTCGACCACCGTGCGCGAGCGCCACCGCTCGCTCGGCTACGGCGCCGACGTGGTCACCGACGAGGGCGCAGATGACGAAGACGAGCTCAACCCGGCCGTCCTCGACACCGTCTATCTCGCCGGCGAGCGCTTCGACCGCATGGTCAAGCGGGTGCTCGCGGAGCCGCGGGGGATCTGAGTGTCGATCGGCGCCCTGCCGCTCCTCCTCGTCGGCGCCGCCAGCGTCTCCGCCTCCGGCGGCGACCTCTCGCGCAAGCTCCTCTCCCGCCACCTGCGGCCGCTGCCGATGATCTTCCTCCTCACCTCGGCCTCGGCGCTCCTCTTCGCCCTCGTCGTAGCGCTCGGCGGCGGCGCCCACGGCACCCCCGCCTACTTCGCCCCCGCGACCGGCTCGCTCCTCTTGAACATCGCCGCTCAGCTCGCCTTCGTCGAGTCGGTCCGCATCGCGCCGTTCTCGCTTACCGTGCCGCTCCTCTCGCTCACGCCGGCCTTCACCACCGTCCTCGGCTTCCTCGTGCTGCGCGAGCGGCCGGCGCCGATCGCCTGGCTGGGAGTCGCCCTCGTCGTCGCCGGCGCTTTCTGGCTTCACCTGGGAGCCGGAGGCGGCACAATGGCCGCTGGCTCCGGCGACGATGAGCCGGAGAGAGGCCGGTTCGCGGCGCTCCTCGCCCATCCCGGCGCCTGGCTGATGGCGCTCACCGCGTTCCTCTGGTCGCTCGCCATCCCGCTCGACAAGCTCGCCATGGCGCGCGCCAGCGCCCCCTTCCACGGCCTCTTCCTGACCACCGGGGGAGCGCTCGGCACCTTCGCCATCCTCGCCGCGAGGCGCCGGCTCCCCGAGGTGCGGGGGATCCACACCGCCTGGGCGCCGTTCGTCGGTGCCCTCCTCGGCAGCACACTCGAGCTGGGCTTCCAGCTCACCGCCGTCCGCATCCTCCTGGTGAGCGTCGTCGAGACCCTGAAGCGCGGCCTCGGCAACCTTCTGGCCGTCGCCCTCGGCCGCCTCGTCTTCGGAGAGCCCCTGACCTGGCGCAAGCTCGCCGCCGCCGTCTTGATGGCGGCCGGCGTGGCGCTGATTCTTCTTTAAAGAAGGAGCGGCGTACACTAGGAGCGAGCCGCCAGGTCGCGATCATGGAATGCCCGCAATGCCACTTCGACAACCCGCCGGCGATGCGGTTCTGCGGACAGTGTGGCGCGCGGCTGGGGAGCGGCTGCCCGAGCTGCGGCGCGCCGGTCGTCGGCGGCTTCAAGTTCTGCGGCGAGTGCGGCGCCCCACTCGCGGCGCCCGATCCCTCGACGGCGACCGACGAGACATCCGAGGCGCGCGAGCCGCGGACGGCGGCGTCCGCGCCGCCCGCCGGCTATACGCCGCCGCACCTGCGCGACGCCGTCCTCCAGACGCGGACGGCGATCGAGGGCGAGCGCAAGCAGGTGACGGTGCTCTTCTGCGACCTGGTGAGCTCGACCGCGCTCGCCGACCGCCTCGGGCCCGAGGTCATGCACGACCTCCTCTCGCGCTTCTTCGAGCTCGCGCTCTCCGAGGTGCACCGCTATGAGGGAACGGTCAACCAGTTCCTGGGCGACGGCTTCATGGCCCTCTTCGGGGCGCCGATCGCCCACGAGGACCACGCTCGGCGCGCGGCGTTGACCGCCCTCGGTCTCCAGCGCGTCCTCCGCGAGCACCAGGCCGAGCTCGGCGAGCGCCACGGCGTCGAGCTCGCGGTACGCATGGGGCTCAACACCGGCCTCGTCGTCGTCGGCGGCATCGGCGACCGCCTGCGCATGGACTACACGGCGATCGGCGATACCACCAACCTCGCCGCGCGGCTCCAGCAGCTCGCTCCCGCGGGGGCCATCCTGGCGAGCGAGGCGACGTCGAGGCTGATCCAGGGGGAGGTCGCGCTCGAAGCGCTGCCGCCGCTCGAGGTCAAGGGCAAGAGCGCGCCGATCGCCGCCTTCCGGGTCGTCGGCCTGGGGCCGCGCCACCCCGACGAGGCGGTGCTCTCCGGCCTGCGGCTCTCCTCCTTCGTCGGCCGCGAGCGCGAGCTGGCGGTGCTCACCGAGCTCCTCGAGCAGGCGGCGGCGGGCGAGGGCCAGGTCGTCGGCATCGCGGGCGAGGCCGGCTCCGGCAAGTCGCGGCTCCTCCACGAGTTCCGGCGGCGCGCCTGGGGCACGCCGGCGGTCCGTCTCGCCGGCCGCTGCCTCTCCTATGGCGCCGGCGTCTCCTACCTGCCGCTTGTCCACATGATGCGCGGCGCCTGGGAGATCGCCGACGCCGACGGCCCGGTCGAGATCGCCGCCAAGGCGCGCGCAGGGCTCGCCGGCATCCTCGCGGAGGAGGACCCGGTTCTTCCCTATCTGCTCGGCCTGCTGGGCGCGTCGGCGGCCCCCGCCGGCGAGGTCGCGGCTTCCGCGGCGGGCGCGCAGCTCGCGGAGCTCACCCCGCAGGCCCGACAGAGCCGTACCCTCGATGCCCTTCGGCAGTGGATCACGTGCGCCGGCCGCGGCGGGCTCGTGATCGTCGAGGTCGAGGACCTCCACTGGATCGACGCGACCTCGGAGGACTTTCTTTCCTACCTGGTCGAGAGGCTCACGGGAACGCCGCTCCTCCTCCTTCTCACCTATCGCTCCGGCTACCGGCCGGCGTGGATGGACAAGTCCTACGCCACCCAGATCACCATGCGCCGGCTGAGCGAGCGCGAGAGCGAGAGCGTCGTGCAGAGCGCGCTCCAGCGCGCGCGGGTCTCGGCGGACCTCGCCCGGCTCATCCTCGAGAAAGCGGATGGGAACCCCTTCTTCCTCGAGGAGCTGACGCGCTCCCTCCTCGAGCGGGGCAGCTGGTCCGAGGCCGCCGTCCCCGACACCATCCAGGGCGTCCTCATGGCCCGCATCGACCGCCTGCCCGACGAGCACAAGCGCCTCCTCCAGGCCGCCTCGGTCCTCGGCCGCGAGTTCTCGGCCCGGCTCCTGGCGCGGATCTGGAAGGGGCCCTCGCCGCCGGCGCCGCTGCTGCGCGACCTGCAACGCTGGGAGTTCGTCTACGAGATGCCGTCCGCGGAGGAGCCGATCCACCTCTTCAAGCACGCGCTCAGCCAGGAGGTCGTCTACCAGAGCCTCCTCACCACGCGGCGGCAGGCGCTCCACGGCGCGGCGGGCCACGCGCTCGAGGCCCTCTACGACGGCCGCCTCGAGGACGCCTACCCCAACCTGGCCTACCACTTCTCACAGTCCGGCGAGTCGGCGAAGGCGATCGAGTATCTGAGCCTCCTCGCCGCGCAGGCCGCGGCGCGCTACGCCCACGCCGAGGCGGTCAAGGCCCTCTACGAGGCCCTCGACCACGCCGAGCGGCTGCCGCCCGCGGACCGCGACCGCGCGGCGCTCGAGGTCGTCCGCCAGCTCGCCGTCTCGCTCCTGCCGCTCGCCCGCTTCCCCGAGGCGCGCGAGCTCCTCGCCCGCCATCGCCATCGGCTCGACGCGCTCGGCGACTCGCCGCTCGCCGCGCAGATCGACTTCTGGCTGGCGCTCAACCACAGCTACCTCGGAGACCAGGA
>DATBQN010000025.1:0-8167 GCA_036560825.1 Thermoanaerobaculia bacterium | reverse complement strand
ACCGTTTCGTCGCCACCCCGGCGCCCAACCAGCGCTCCTGGCTCGTCAACCAGGTGCTCGACGAGGCGGCGGCCGAGCTCGACCACCTCGACGGGCTCGCCGGCTCGCTCGTCCCCGGCTCGCGGCGCGCCGCGATCGAGCACCGCTGGACGGAGAGCGCGGCGCGCTACGACGGCCATCAGCTCGAGATCGAGGGCCAGCAGGTCATGCAGGACTGGGAGCGGCCGCTGATGCGGGCGATGGCGGAGGTCGCCGCCGAGACCCACGGCGACGTGCTCGAGGTCGGCTTCGGGATGGGGATCTCGGCGACCTACCTCCAGGAGGCCGGCGTGCGCTCGCACACCGTCGTCGAGTGCAACGAGGACGTCATTGCCCACTTCGAGCGCTGGCGCGCGGGCTACCCCGGGCGCGACATCCGGCTGCTGCGCGGCAAGTGGCAGGAGGTGACCGCGCTTTTCGGTACCTACGACGGGGTGTTCTTCGACACCTACCACAACGACGAGAAGGAGTACGTCGACCACGTGATCCAGGCGGTCACCTACGCCGAGCACTTCTTCCCCGCCGCCGCGGCCTGCCTGCGCGACGGCGGCGTCTTCACCTACTACAGCAACGAGATCGACTCCATGAGCCGGCGCCACCAGCGGCGGATCCTCGCCCACTTCCGCTCGGTGGGGCTGACCGTCGTCCGCTCCCTGCGGCCGCCGCCGGACTGCAACTACTGGTGGGCGGACTCGATGGTCGTGGTGAGGGCCGTCAAGTGAGAGGAGACGCCATGGACCTCGCGCGACGCGTCGCCCAGCTCGACCCCGCCCGCCGGGCGCTCCTCGCGGCGCGCCTCCACGCCCTGGGCGCCGCCGATCCGACCGACGACAAGCGCCTCGTCGCCTACGTCGTGACACGGGCCGGCCAGCACGCCGGCGCCGCCGACCTCCGCGCCTTCCTCCGCCTCCGCCTCCCCGAGCCCATGGTGCCGGCCGCTTTCGTCACCCTCCCGGCCCTTCCGCGGACCGGGAGCGGCAAGATCGACCGCCGCGCCCTCCCCGCCCCCGAGCACGCTCATCACGCACCGGCCGCGAGCCCCGAGGCCCACCGCCTCACCGCCCTCTGGGCCGAGGTCCTCGGGCTCGACGAGGTCGGCGTGGACGACGACTTCTTCGACCTCGGGGGCGATTCGATCGTCGTCCTCAAGCTCTGCGCCCGCGCCCGCGAGCTCGGCATCCCCCTCACGCCGCAGGCGGTCTACGAGCACCTCACGATCGCCGCGCTGCTGGCGAGCCCGGCGGGCGCGGGCAGCGCCCACTCGGAGCTCTGACGCTATCGACGCGGATCTGGCGCCGCCTTCGCGGGGGCGCGCCGCCCCGCCGCCCGCCAGAGGAAGTAGACCGGCACTCCGGCGGCGATGACCGCGGTGCCGGCGAGGGCGTCGGAGAGGCCGGTGAAGAAGAGGTTGAGGACGATGCCGGCGCCGGCGAGGCTGAAGAGGAGGGGCACCCACGGGTAGCCCGGGGTGGGGAACGGCCGCGGCGCGGCGGGTAGCTTCCGGCGGAGGACGAGGAGGGAGACGCCGGCCAAGGCGAAGAAGATCCAGTCGGCGAAGACCACGTAGCCGAGCAGGCGGTCGTAGGCGCGGGTGAGGGCGAAGAGGGCGGCGACGCCTCCCTGGAGGAGGATCGCGGCGGTCGGCGCGCGGAAGCGCGACGAGAGCCTGGCGAGGGCGCGGAAGAAGAGGCCGTCCTGCGCCATGGCGTAATAGACCCGCGGCGCACCGAGGAGCGCCAGGTTGAGGAAGCCGAAGGTCGAGACGACGACGAGCAGGCTGACGGCGCGCGAGCCGGCGGCGCCGAAGAGGCGGAAGGCGGCGTCGGCGGCCGGCGTGTGGGTGGCGGCGAGCGCAGCGGCCCCCAGGACGTGGACGTAGGCGACGTTCGCCGCCACGTAGACGGCGATGACGAGGAAGACGCCGGCGAGGGTGGCGCGCGGCAGCGTGCGCTCCGGGTCGCGCACCTCCTCGGCGACGTAGTTGAGGCTCTGCCAGCCGCCATAGGCGAACATCGTCGGCACCAGCCCGGCGAGGAAGGCCGAGAGGAGCGGCCAGCCCTGGAGACCGGCGGGCGCCAGCGGGTGGAGGGTGAAGCCCGAGCGGCGCGTGAGGACGAAGGCGCCGGCGATGAGGAGCGCCAGGGCGAGCGTCTTGGTGAAGGTGATGGCGTTCAACAGCATCGCGCCGGGCTTGATCCCCAGCGCATGGAACCCGGCGACACCGAGGAGGACGGCGACGGCGAGGGGAGCGCCGAGCGTCGTCTGGAGCGCGGGCTGCAGCGCCATCAGGCGCGCCAGGTATTGGGCGAAGGCGACCGCCACCGCGGCGGTCGCCGCCGACTGGATGATCCAGAGGAGCGACCAGCCGTGGAGAAAGGCGACGAGCGGGTGGAACGCCTCGCGGTAGAAGGCGTACTGCCCGCCCACCTTGGGGAGGACGGTGCCCAGCTCGGCGAAGACGAAGGCGCCGAAGAGGGCGATGACGCCGCCCGCGACCCACACCGAGACGATGAGGAACGGCGTGCGAACCGCCTGCGCCACCACGTACGGGTTGATGAAGATCCCCGAGCCGATGATCCCCGAGACGACGATCATCGTCGCGTCGAAGAGCGTCAGGCGGCGGGCGAAGGCGCGGCCTTCCGGCGGCGGGGTCGGCTCGGTCATGTCGTGCCAAGAGAGCGAGGACATCCTATGAGCAAACGGGCGCGCCCTGCCGTCTTGCAGCTGGTTTGCCTTTCTGTGCTGCTTTTTCTTGTGTAGGGGCGGAGCTTGTCTCCGCCCTGGTCCGAGCGCGTGAGTCAGGATTTGTGGCCTGCAATGGTTGCGGGCGGAGGCAAGCTCCGCCCCTACACAAGCAAGCCCGAGAAATTTCGCCCGAGGTAGGCCGCCCAGCGCGCTCGCCTAGCGCAGTGCCAGGGTGAAGCCGCGGCCGCCGGTGTAGGCGATGGGGAGGTCGGCCACGTCGCCCGGGGCCACCCGGCGCTCGCCGCCGGCGCGGAGGTAGAGGACCTGCGGCCAGTGGGTGCGGCCGAGCCAGGGCGCCGAGGAGATGCGCGTCTCCTCGTCCAGGTGCGCCACGAAGTAGAGGAGGACGCCGTCGAGCCGGCCGCCGCGGTCGAGCGGGAGCTCCGCGCGCGTCTTCCAGAAGACGCGGCGGCAGGTCTCGAGGTCGGCGGCGTGGACGAGGACGGGCTCGCCGAGGAAGCGGAAGTCCTCGACCGCGATCTCGCGGAACGACTGGGCGTAGAGGCGGTCCGAGAAGTCGTTCCGCAGACCCTCCCGCGCGATCAGATCGGCGACCGAGGTGGCGGCGATCCCCCACTGCGCGGCGCTCGCGCGCACGCGGTCGAGCCGGTTGCGGTAGCGGTTGACCGCCACGTCGCACTCGAAGGGCACGGCGTAGGCGTCGAGCCCGCGCGGCAGGAGGCGGCCGCGCGCGCCGTCCGGCCCGGCGTCCTCGAGATAGAGGTCCTTCATCCAGACCGTCTTCAGGAGGATCTCCTCGTCGAAGATCTCGTCGCCGATGAACTCCGAGACGACGAGGTCGACGGGGCCGATCCGCGCCGCGACCCGCGGGTCGAAGAGGTCGCCGCGCACGAAGTCGATCCGCTCGGCGACCCCGTTCTCGATCGCGAGGGCGCGCGCGGTCTCGACGATCGCCCGGCTCTCGACCGCCCACACCCTCTCGGCGCCGAGCTTCGCCGCCGCCACCGAGAAGATGCCGACCCCGGCCCCCACGTCGAGCACCCGCATCCCCGGCCGCACCCGCCGCTCGAGGGCGCGGAGGTAGGCGCCGGTTTTGAGCCCGTCGACGAACATGTGGTAGTAGAGCATCGGCATGTAGTAGTCGTCGCGGCGCGCCGGCTCCTCCGCCGGCAGGACGAGACCTGCCGCGAGCAGCCGGTCGAGGGCCGCCGCCGCGTCGTCCGCCGCGATCCCTCCCGCCGCCAGGTCCGCCTCGACCTCGGCGCGCTCCCCACCGCGGATGCGCGCGATCGCCTCGAGGGCCAGGAAGTCGGCCTCGGCGAGCGGCAGCCGCGCGTCCCGCCGGCGCAGGTGCGCGGCGGCGAGCGTGCTGCCGTTGGCTTCCCACGAAAAGACGACCTCGTCCGAGACGCGGAGCATGGAGCGCGCTCTCCTCGATGGAGCCTCGCGGCGGAGCGCCGCTGGAGGATCACCGGCGATCGCCGGCTTTCACTGAGCAGGGTGCGCGAGCGTGCGGACGGAGCGCCTGCTAAGATCGCCGCCGGCGCTCCGGCGCACATTCGTAGGAAGGGGTCTCGACATGGCAGATCCAGCGGAGCTCGCCCGCGAGCTCGAGCGGGCGGTGCTCACCTCGCCGGGCGCCACGAACGAAGCGCTGCGGCGGGCGATCGCTTCGTTCGCATCGCACGCTTCGACCGCGGCGGGCACTGCGAGCGCCGAGCGGCCGGCGGCGCCAGGCGGCGAGATCCCGGCCGCGCTCGCTCCCTATGTCGACACCGTCGCGCGCCACGCCTACCGGGTGACCGGCGACGACTTGGCGGCGCTCGCGAGCGCCGGCTATTCCGAGGACGCGATCTTCGAGGTGACCCTGGCGGCGGCCGCCGGGGTGGGTCTCGCGCGGCTCGAGCGCGGCCTCGCGGCGCTCGGCGGAGGTGGACGATGAGGCTGCAACGGGTCGAGCACGGCGCCGGCGTCAAGAACCGGCTGATCCTCCTCATCATCCGGATCACCTCAGGCAAGCGGGTGCCGGACGTCATCCGCACCCTCCTCTACCGGAGCGAGGTCTTCGGCCAGCCGTACGGCCGCTGGCTGCAGTCGGTGATGCGCGGGCCGGGGCCGTGGGAGGTCTGGGAGCGCGAGCTCTTCGCCGCCTTCACCTCGCGGCTCAACCAGTGTCCCTTCTGAATCTCGGCGCACGGCGCGGTCGCGTCGCAAGCGCTCGGTGACCGGAGGCTGATCGACGCGGTCCTCGCCGACTGGCGCACGGCGCCGATCGAGGAGCCCCTCCGGGCCATGCTCGGCTTCCTGGAGGCGCTCGCGCTCCGTCCGGAGACCGTCGGCCCCGACGACGTGGCGCCGCTCCGCGCCCAGGGCCTCGCTGACGATGCCATCGCCCGCGCCATCCACATCTCCGCCGCCTTCCACACCATCAACCGCGTGGCCGACGCCCTCGGCTTCGCGGTCCCGCCGCCCCACGAGGTCGTCCTCGACGCCATCGATCTGCTGAAGAACGGATACGACCGCTGAGGCGAGCCCCGCCCCTTCCGATGCAAATCGCCGGCGCGATCTTTGCCGGAAGGGGCGGGGGACGGACCTACTTGCGTACCTCGTGGATCTGCTCGACGTCGATGCTGACGGCGTCGTCCTTCAAACCGCTGGCCGTGTAGACCGCGGTCACGGTGAGCGGGACGTCGCTCACGATCTCCAGGAAGCCGACGGTGAGCGGACCGTTCAGGGTCACCGGCTGCTTGAGCAGCTCGGCGAGCCGGCAGCAGTCGTCCATCGTCGCGCTGCGCGGCGGCAGCTTGATCCTGTCCTGGGCGAGCTCCCTGGCGACGCGAGGCTCGCGGCCGATGGGCTCGCCCTTGAGCACCACGGGCGTGACGCGCTTCTCGATCAGCGCCTCGGAGCAGTGGCCGTTGTAGATGTTGATCTCGGTGGCGTAGCGGCCGGCGCGGAGCGGGCTGCAGCCTTCGGCCGGCGCCTCGTTGCACCCGCAGACGAACTTGGCCACGTAGTGATAGCGGCACTTGGGGATGGTGATCTTGGTCGGCTTCTGCGCCACCACCACGTGGTCGATCACCACGTCGATTGCCCCCGTGTAGACCTGGTCGCGGAGCGCGCAGCGCTCGGCGCCGCGCTCGAAGACGACGTCGAAGGGCACGGTGTGCGGCTTGGTGGGGTCGAACGGCCCCTGGCTGGCCGGCGTGATCGAGGTGACGAACGGGGCGATGGCGCCGATCGGCACCAGGCTGACGCTGTGGATCTGGATCGCCTGGAGGAGGGCGTTCAGGATGGCCGTGGCGACGGCGCCCGGGTTGACGCCGGAGGTCAGCGAGCCGTGGGTGGCGGTGGTGATGGCCGTCGCCTGGCCGGCGGGGCCGGTGCTGGGACAGCCGGGGTAGGCGCCGAAGCTCGCGGCGTCGAGGCCCGGGCCGCTCGTGATCGAGACGCCGAGGACCGCGATGCCGTCGGGCTGGATCGCGATGCCCCAGCTCTTGAGGGCGGCGATCGCCGAGTTGCGGTCGATGTTCGTGCCGCCGCCCCATACCGCGGGGCAGATCGGCTCGTGCCCGGGAGCGTCACCGAACCAGACGACGAACTTGAGGGCGTTCGGGCGCCAGCCGACGAGGTTGTGCTGCGCGACCTGCTGCAGAGCGTAGAGCTGCGCCTCGGGGGTGTCTCCCCCCTCGTCCGCGAACCAGGCGCCGATCGCGGTGGCCGCGGCCGCGGTGGAGGGGTTGATGGCCAGTTGGGGCTGGAAGGCCGGGAGGGTGGCCGGCCAGATGGAGTCCTTGAAGTCCCGGTAGTTCCCCACGCCGAACCAGGAGTCGGGAACGGCCGCGCGCACCGCGCTCATGATCGAGTTGGCGCCCGTCTGCACGCTCCCGATGGCGCCGCCCATGCTGCCGGTGTTGTCGGCGAGGAAGTAGACGTCGACCTGCTGGCGGATCGGCTGCGCCGGGATGAGGACCTCGATCTTCTCCCGCACTGGGCACTCGCCGAGCTGGATGTCGTCGACCTTCGGGTTGGTGGTGACGAGCTTGCCCAGCAAAGCCTTGGGCAGCTCGACCGCGAGCTCGGGCGTGGCGAAGAACCGCCTGCCCTCGGCCGCCGACAGCTTGGCGAGATCGACCGGCGCGCCCGCCGCGTCGAGGACGAGCGTCGTCTGGGGTCCGTTCGGCTGGTCGCCCGGGCGGACGACGAACCGGAAGACGGACTCCTTCGAGGCGAGGGTGTCGGAGTCCTCCGACACGATCTCCGCCTTGCCTCCGAGCTGCTTGCCGAGCAGATCGAGGGCGCTCTTGCGTAACCCTTCGATGTCTCCCTTTTTCATGGCTTCTCCTTGAGATGAGAATTGGAGATTGGGCTCTCCAGGAGAAGCAACGAAGCGAGCGCCTCCAGTCCCTCACCCCGCCGGCGCGCGGGCTCGCGAGGCGGCGGGGCCCCGTGGCCGGACCCCGCCGCTCGCCATGACTCGGGCCGCTCTACGGCGTCAAAACCCGTCCCAGTCGCCGGTGACGGGGATCGCGCCCGCTGCTCCGAAGGTGAACTGGTAGTCCGCCGCTCCGCTGGCGTTCAAGTTCTTCAACGAGAAGAGGAAGCTCGCCGGGTCGTAGACGCCGATCGAGTCCCAGCCGTCGCCGTCCCAGTCGCCGGCGATGGGCACGAGGCCGGCGCCCGGGGTGCCGAAGACGAAGATGAGATCGGCCGGCCCGGTGGTGTTGTGGTTGCGGAGACGGAAGGTGCTGGTCGCCGGATCGTAGAGCCCGACGGTGTCGATGCCGTCGCCGTCCCAGTCGCCGGCGATCGGCAGCCAGGTTGGCGAGGCGCCGGTGAAGGTGAAGGTCACATCGTCGGTGCCCGCGGAGTTCGAGTTGCGCAGGTGGAACGTGCCCGTCGCGGGGTCGTAGAGCCCGACGGTGTCAACGCCGTCGCCGTTCCAGTCGCCGGCGATCGGCTTCCAGCCCGCCCCCGGCGTGCCGAAGACGAAGCTCAAGTCGGCTGTCCCGTCGTTGTTGGTGTTCCTCAGGTTGAAGGTCGAGGTCGCGCGTACGTAGCCGCCGGTCGTGTGCACGTGGTCGCCGTTCCAGTCGCCGGCGAGGGGGACGTCGAGCGGGCTCTTGAAGACGACCTTGAGCGGCTGCCCGACGCCGGAGACCTGATAGAGACGGAGAGTGAAGCGAGTCTGGCTCGCCGGCACGGCGTAGCCGACCGTCTGGATGGGGGTCGTTCCGCCGACGTGGAGCACCTTCGAGACCGAGCTCGTCTGGTTGCTGCCGTCCTTCACGGTGACGATGAGGGTGTAGGTCGTCGGCACGTCGTAGCGGTGGGAAGAGGTGGGAACGCCGCCGAAGGTCTGCGGATTGGTGGAGCCCGTCCACTCGAAGTCGTAAGTGAGCGGGCCGAGGTCGTCCGTGGA
>DATBQN010000024.1:0-6387 GCA_036560825.1 Thermoanaerobaculia bacterium | reverse complement strand
CACAACCGACAAGCTGGACCGCGACTGCCCGGCTGGAGTCCGAAACGTGCCGAGGCCGCCCGATCCGGCCCGGCGAACTCCGGAGTCGGCGCCAACTCTTGATCGGTCGCTCGAACGAGGCAGACTCCTGTCCTTCGACGGACGAGAGCTTGACCTGATGATCTTGGACAACCGAATGCGCTTATCCAGGAACGAACGGCAGTGCTGGTGGGAAGCTTCCGGCTGGAAAGACGGCGCTGCGATCTCCCTGCCGGAGCCTCTCGGCGGCCGCGCGGAAGGCCGCTACGAACCAGGCATAGGCTTCCTGGAAGGCGCGGCGCGCCGTCTGGGTGGCCGCGTGCACTAAGGGAGCTGGCGATTTGGCGACGGCTTCGGGGCGGTGGTGAGGATGCTGGGCCAGAATCGCTCTCGGTCCGAGCGGCCTGGCTCCGGTTCTCTTTCGCTCTGCGCTGCATTCCCGCTCGATCTGGTCGACGAGCTCGACGATCCGCTCCCGATAGACCTCGCTCGACAGGTGCCTCCAGCAGGGAAGGGGAGCGAGGACTAGCGTCTCCTCGGTTGCGAACCGGCTTGGATCGGGCTTCTTCCCGTGGCGCCGCGCGGCGTACTCGCCGGTGCGGTCGATCCAGTGGCCAATCAGAGGCTTGCCCTCGAGGAATGCCCCAGTGGAGCTGACGCCGGGCCAGTCCTGCACCCTGTCGACGAGATTCTCCTTGCAGCCCTGAGCCAGAAGGTACTTGAGCCGTTCGACCTGAGCGGCTTCTTCACGCGTGACGACGATCATCGAGTAGCGATCGTGAAAGACGGGTCCGGACCAGCCAGTCAGGCGATTGACCTCGCGGGCGATGTTCGAGCTGAGGTACTGCATGAATCGAGCGATCTGCTGGGGATCATCGGCGATGAGCAGGAGATGAAGGTGATTGGACATCACGGAAACGGCGCACACCGGGATCGGGTACAGCCTCTGAGCTCGTCCAAGGATGCCGACGAGGACATCGTTGACCTCGCAACAGGGGCGGAAGAGGAACCGTCCCTGCACGGTCCGGCAGGTGACCGAGACGAGAGTGTTCTTCTCGAGGACGCAGCGCAGCCTCCTCACGAAACATAGAGACGGAAAACGAGGCGGACATCTGTCATTTCTTCTTCTATGCTCTATTGGGGATCTCACCGGCACCGGAACAGTTCGGGACGAATCACCTGGCACCTCGCCCCTGCCGCCCTGGAGCCGACGAATCACCTGGCGACGAATCACCTGGCACTTGGAAAGGCGAGGCGGCGGAGGGGGGCTCCGGCGAGCACGACGGCGACGCCCAGAAGGGCGGGCAGGGGATCGTGGAGGAGGATGAGGAGGGCGATGCCGGCGCAGCCGATGAGGAAGAGGATGGGCGCCGCGGGATGCCACCAGCGGTTGACGGGCCGGTCGAGCCGGAAGAGGGCCGCCGCCGCGAGGCCGAGGAGGACGACGGTCGGGAAGATGAAGTAGGCGAGGATGCGGTCGAAGGCGCCCAGGGTGAGAAGGGCGATCGCCATCCCCGTCTGCAGCAGGATGGCATGGACCGGCGTGCCGAAGCGCGGATGGAGGCGGCCGAAAGCCGGGAAGAAGGCGCCGTCGCGGGCCATCGCGTAGTAGACGCGCGGGGCGGCCAGGGTCAGCGCCAGGAGGCCTCCCAGGACGGAGAGGAGGACGCAGATCGACAGCACCCGGCCGCCTGCGCCGCCGAAGAGCGCGCTGCCGAGCTGCGCGACGAAGGCGGTGTTCGAGACGATCGTCTCGAGCGGCAGGACGTAGAGGAAGGCGAAGCTGATCGACAGGTAGACCGCGGTCACCAGGAGGACCCCGGCGGTGAAGGCGCGCGGCAGGTTCCTGCCGGGGTCCCGGATCTCTCCTGCCAGCTTGCTGACGTCCCACCAGCCGCCGAAGCTGAAGAAGGCGCTCATCACGGCGCCCGCGAGGGCGGGGAGGAGCGCCGCGGAGCCAGGTCGTCGCGCGGCGAGCGGCAGCAGGTTGGCGAAACTGCCCCTGCCGCTGCCGACCGCCCATCCCACCAGCGCCAGGAGGACGGCGATCTTGAGCAGGTTCGCCGCGGTCATGACGCGGCCGCTCACCCGCGTGCCGAGGACGTTGAGCGCGGCGAGCCCCAAGAGGATGGCGACGGGAACGAGGGCCGCTGCCGGCGGCGCGAGGGGCACCAGCGCCCGCACGTAGGCCGTCGCCCCCACGGCGAGCGCGGCGGCGAGCCCCGGATCGAGCACCGCGGCGCTCATCCAGCCGTAGAGGAAGGCGACGCGCTCGCCGAAGCCCTGCCGCAGGTAGACGTACACCCCGCCCGCCTCCGGGAAGCGCACCGCGAGCTCGGCGTAGGCAAGGGCGCCGCAGATCGCCATGCCGGCCATGGCGCACCAGACGGCGGCGAGGAGGAGCGGCGAGCCCAGCGACTTCGCCATCGTCGCCGGGGTCAAGAAGATGCCGAGCGCGATCGCCTCGCCGGTGACCGCGGCGATCGCCGCCGGAAGACCCAGCTCTCCGCGCTCCATGATGGGCGGACATCCTACCCTGCAGCCGCCCCATCGCCGGCGCAACTTCGACCCGCGCGCGCCGTATAGTTCACCGATTCGCCGCGCCGCGGCCGCGCAACACGCCGCAACCCTCGCCGGACCTGCCGGAGGGGATGTCTCCGCTTGGAGGAGCTCATGCTCGATCGCCCCACCGCCGGCGCTTTTGCGCTCGCCGCTCTCCTCGCCGCCCCGCTCGCCGCCGCGAAGGCTCCCCAGGCGGTTTTCGACCCCGACCTCCTCGCCGGCATGCGGGCCCGCTCGATCGGCCCCGCCGCGATGAGCGGCCGGGTGACCGCGATCGAGGGCGTCGAGTCCGACCCGCAGACCGTCTACGTCGGCGCGGCCTCGGGCGGGGTCTGGAAGTCGACCAACGGCGCCCACACCTTCTCGCCCGTCTTCGACGACCAGCCGGTCCACTCGATCGGGGCGATCGCCGTGTTCCAGCGGAACCCGGACGTCGTCTGGGTGGGCACCGGCGAGGGGAACCTGCGCAACAGCGCCTCGGTGGGCAACGGCGTCTACCGCTCGCTCGACGCCGGGAAGACCTGGACCCACCTGGGGCTCGACGCCACCGAGCACATCGCGCGGATCGTCCTCCACCCGACCGATCCGGACGTCGCCTGGGTCGCCGCCCTCGGCCGCGAGTGGGGGGAGAACTCCGAGCGCGGGGTCTTCAAGACGTCCGACGGCGGGAGGAGCTGGAAGAAGGTCCTCTACGTCGATGAGAAGACCGGCGCCGGCGACCTCGCGATCGATCCCGCGAACCCCCAGAAGCTCTTCGCCGGCATGTGGCAGTTCCGGCGCTGGCCGTGGGCGTTCAAGTCCGGCGGACCGGGCTCCGGCCTCTTCGTCACCTACGACGGCGGCGCCACCTGGAAGCGGAAGACCGAGGAGGACGGCATGCCCAAGGGCCTCCTCGGGCGGAGCAAGATCGCCTTCTCGCGCTCGGCCCCCGAGATCGTCTACGCGGCGGTCGAGGCCGCGGACAGCGCGCTCCTGCGCTCGGAGGACGGCGGCCGGAGCTGGAAGACCGTCAACCACAGCCCCAACGTCGACACCCGCCCGTTCTACTTCGCCGAGCTCAAGGTCGATCCGCAGTGGCCGAACCGGATCTACAACCTGGGCTTCGACGTCAAGGTGTCGGACGACTCGGGCAAGAGCTTTCAGACCCTCCCCGCCGACGCCAACATCCACGGCGACTACCACGCGATGTGGATCGACCCCCGCGACCCGCGCCACTTCCTCGTCGGCGACGACGGCGGCGTCGCGGTGTCGCGCGATCGCGGGCAGACGGAAGCGTTCGTCGCCAACCTGCCGCTCGCCCAGTACTACCACGTGACGGTCGACATGGAGACGCCCTTCAACATCTACGGCGGCCTCCAGGACAACGGCTCCTGGCGCGGCCCGAGCTCGGTCTGGGAGCTGGGCGGGATCTACAACGCGTCGTGGACCTTCGTCGGCGGCGGCGACGGCTTCGCGACGGCGGCCGACCCCGAGGACGCCACCCAGGGCTACTCGATGTCGCAGAGCGGCTACGTCTCGCGCTGGAACCTGAAGACCGGCGAGATCAAGGACGTCCGCCCGGGCGCCCCCGACGGCGTCAAGCTCCGCTTCAACTGGAACTCGGGGTTCGCGCTCGACCCCTTCGACGCCGGGACGATCTACTACGGCAGCCAGTTCCTCCACCGGTCGACCGACCGCGGCCGCACCTGGACCATCGTCAGCCCCGACCTCACGACCGACAACCCGGCATGGCAGAAGCAGAGCCAGAGCGGCGGCCTGACGCTCGACGCCTCGGGAGCCGAGAACTACACGACCATCCTCGCCATCTCGCCCTCGCCCGTGGCGCGCGGCGTGATCTGGGTGGGGACGGACGACGGCCGCGTGCAGCTGACGCGGGACGGCGGCAAGAGCTGGACGAGCGTCGAGGCGAACGTCCGCGGCGTCCCCGCCCATACCTGGGTGCCGGAGATCCGCGCCTCGCGCTTCGACGCGGCGAGCGCCTTCGTCGTCTTCGACGACCACCGGCGGTCGAACCCGACCCCCTACGTCTACGAGACGAGCGACTACGGCAAGACCTGGAGGAGCCTGGCGACCGCGGACCTCCGCGGCTACGCCCTCGCCATCGAGCAGGACCCGGCCGACCGCAACCTCCTCTTCCTCGGCACCGAATTCGGGCTCTGGGTGTCGACCGACGCAGGCGGGCACTGGTTCCGCTGGAAGCACGGCCTGCCGACGGCGTCGGTCATGGGCCTCGCCGTCCATCCGCGCGACCGCGACCTGGTCATCGCGACCCACGGCCGCGCCCTCTACGTCCTCGACGACATCCGCCCGCTCGAGAGCTTCCAGGCCTCGGCGCTCCACGAGCCGCTCCACCTCTTCCCGGTGCCCGACGCGGTCCAGCACTGGCAGCGCCTGAGCGTCGGCGGCTACTCCCAGGGCGCGGCCGAGTTCCGCGGCGAGAACCGGCCGTACGGCGCCCTCATCACCTTCTCGGTCAGCGGTGCGGACCTGCCGCTGCCGGACGCGGAGAAGGAGCGGGCGCGCAAGGAGCGCGAGCACGTCGCGGCCATGCAGGCGGCCGAGGCCGCGAGCGCCGCGGCAGAGGCGGAGGGCGGCCCGCCGGCCAAGGGAGCCAAGGGAGCCGAGAAGCCCGCGGCCAAGGAGACGAAGAAGCCCGAGGAAGGGGGCCCCAGCGAGCCGAAGGCCGAGATCGACGTCGCCGATAGCGCGGGCAAGGTGATCCGCCGCTTCCATGCCGCGGTCAAGCTGGGGGTCAACCGCGTCGCCTGGCCGCTCGTGCGCGACGACTTCCGCGAGCCGCCGCCCGGCCCCGATCAACCGCCCCAGGAGGATCCCGCCGGCCCCGAGGTGCCCCCCGGCTCCTACACCGTGATCGTCAAGTTCCGCGGCCAGGAGGCGAAGGGGACGGTCCGCGTGCTGCCCGACCCGCGCTCGCCGAACGCCGAGGCCGACTGGCGCGAGCGCTGGGCCGCCATCGAGCGCGCCGGCGCGCTCCAGGACGCCACGGTCGCCGCGATCGACCGCATCGGCCGCACGCGAGCGGACGTCGACGCCGCGGTCGCCAAGGTCAGGCAGACGATGGAGGACGAGCGGCGGGCCAAGGGCGAGCCGGCGCCCGAGAAGCCCGCCAGCACGCCGACGACCGAGGCCGCCGACAAGCTCAAGAAGCAGCTCGACGCGCTCGAGAAGCGTCTGTGGCCCGGTGCCGATCCCAAGGGCATCCAGCCGCCCGACGACGTGCTCACCAAGATCGGCTACGTGGCGGGAGCGCTCACCTCCTCCTGGGAGCCGCCGTCGCCCACCCAGCGCGAGTACCTGCGCCAGGCGGGCGGCGAGCTCGACCGCTTCCTCGCCGACTTCAACCAGCTCTACGCCTCGGACGTCGCGGCGTTCCGCAAGCAGCTCGCCGCGGCCAGGATCGAGCTGCTCCCCGAGGAGGCGCCGATCGCGGTGGCGAAGCCGGGGAGCTAGTAGACTGAGCCCGGATGAGCGGCGGTGACCGGCGGTGATCAGGAGATGGCCGGTGTCTTCGCCCTCGCGCCTGCTTCGAAGGGGGATGCACCATGCCGACGCGCGTGGGGTTGATGGGCCTGGGGCGGATCGGACGCAATGTCTTCCGCCTCCTCTACGACAGCGACGACCTGCGCATCGAGGCGATCAGCGACATCGCCGACCACGCGGCGCTCGCCTACCTGTTGCGCTTCGACACCATCCTCGGCCGCTTCCCCGACGAGGTGAGCATCAAGGACGGATACCTCTACGCCGCCGGCCGCCAGGTCCGGATGCTCTCCGGCGCCGAGCCGGGCG
>DATBQN010000023.1:0-18607 GCA_036560825.1 Thermoanaerobaculia bacterium | reverse complement strand
GGATCGCCGAGCTGGAGCGCGAGCTCGGCCCCTCGAGGCCGGCCACTTCTCCAGAAAGCCAAGGACTGAGAGGAGCGCGGCGGGCGGTGCGGGCGAGCTACCTCTATGCCGCCATCTATGAGCTGGAAGAGCCGATCGCGGAGATCGCGGCGGAGCGGTACGCTGGATCGAAGCGAGAGGTCGCCAAGGCCGGGCTCGCCGCGTTCGAGGCGGAATGGAAGGCGGCAGGGACGGAGCTCGGGGCGAAGCGTAGCGATGCGGACCTCAGCGCCCTCCCCGCCGCCGTGCGAGGCATGGTGCAGGCTGCGCGGGCGCAGGGCGAGATCTACTATCGGGCCGCCCGCCTGTACGGCGAGCAGGCAGGCCCCGGCAGCGGTCTTTACTACGTGGGCCTCGCCAAGGGATATCTCGAGTATGCCCGCTTCGCGGCAGGGCTCCGCTTTCCTCCCGCTCCGCCGCCGAGCGCCCGGTCGCTGAGAGCCGAGGTCGCCGCTCTCCAGGAGACCTTGTCGGCGCGGTACGAGAGCCGTCCGGCGACCGTGGCGCCCGGGCGGTTCAACGCCTCGAGCGCGCGGCTTAAGTTCGCCGGCGAGCTGGCGCGGCTGGGGAAGCCGGATGCCGCCCTGCAGACCTTTCTCGACGCCGCGCTCGCCGTCGGGCTGCTCGAAGCGCCCGCGACGGCTGCCGCTCCGGACGTCCGAAGCCTCGAGCAACGGAGCCGGGCGCTCCGCGAGCGGCTCGAGGACAGCACCGCGGACCCCAGCATCGGTCTCCTGTACTGGGAGCTCGCGCAGAGCGGCCTCGCGGAGCTGATGAGAGGCGGAGCGACGGTGGGCGAAACGACTGGAGCCCGGCGGACGAGGGTGATCCTCGACGACGTCCTGCCGCGTTATCTTGGATTCCAAGCGGAGACTCAGCCAGGAGCCCAGGCGAGTACGGTAGCGGCACCCGGCGTCGCGGCGACCGCCAAGCGGCCGGTCACCGTCACGCTCGTCCGCTGGCCGTTCACGTGAAGCCTCTCCGATCCGGCAAGTTTGCTGGCTCAAGAGGTGGTGGCGAAGTACGGCGGGCGGGTGCGGTTCGTGTCCGAGAACTGGGGCGAGTCGAAGCTCGCTGCGCGCTTCGGCATCGAGCGTTACCCGGTCGTCTTCGTCGACGACGTGCTGCTCGCGCGTCCGGAGGACTTCGGCTGGTTCGGGGACAAGGGCCGCTACACGCCGTGGCTCCGCGACGCCAGCCACGCGGCGTTCAAGCGCGATCTCGCGCGCACGATCGATCTCGTCGAGCGGGGCGACGCGCCCGCCGGGCAGACGCCGACCGCCTCCCAGGCTACCGAGCTCGCCCGGCTGCCGAAGGTGACGCTCCGCGACCTGCGCGGGGCGACGATCGCTCCGCGCGACCTCGCCGGCAAGGTCGTGCTCGTCGAGTTCTGGGCCACCTGGTGCCCGCCCTGCCGCTCGACGCTCCGGTGGCTGGGCGAGGTCCAGCGGTCGTACGGCGACCGCGTCGAGGTCGTGGCCATCGCCATCCAGTCCGACGAGCCCGCGGTGCGCCGCCTGACCGCGCCGATGGCCCTCCCCTATCACCTCGTCCTGGGGAGCGGCGAGCTCGCGACGAGGTTCGGCGACATCACCAGCGTGCCCACGATGTGGGTGTTCGACGGCGGCGGCAGGACCGTCTCCGCCGTCTACGGCGCGCCGGAGGACCTCCACGCGCGGGTCGGCCGCACCCTCGCCTCGCTGCTCGGGCCGCCGTCCCACCCGGCGGGCGGGTAGCGGCCAGACCCTGTTAGCATCCAGCCGCCCTTCCGAGGAGACCATCCGTGACTCTGAGATCCCGCCTCGCCGTCGCCATGCTTTTCGTGCTGCTCGCCGCTCTCCCCGCGGCGGCCGCCGCGAAGCGCCTGCTCACCCCCGACGACGTCTACAACCTGCGGTCCGTCGCCGACCCGCAGGTGAGCCCCGACGGCCGTTTCGTCGCCTACACCGTGACGCGGCTCGACGCCAAGGAGGACGCCGCCGACACCGACGTCTGGATGGTGCCGTTCGGGGGCGGCGAAGCCGTGCGGCTGACCGCCTCGCCCAAGCGGGAGACGGCGCCGCGCTGGAGCCCGGACGGCCGCTACCTCGCCTTCCTCTCCGGGCGCGAGGGCAAGAAGGCACAGGTCTGGCTGCTCGACCGCCAGGGGGGCGAGGCGGTCCGCCTGACCGACTACAAGGCCGACATCGAGGAGCTCGCCTGGTCGCCGGACGGCAAGCGCCTCGCCCTGGTGGTCGACGACGTCGACCCCGACGATCCGGATAACCAGCCGGAAGGGGCGGAGAAGGCGCGTCCGAAACCCATCGTCCTCGACCGCCGGCAGTTCAAGCGCGACGAGGAAGGGTACCTGCGCGAGTTCCGCAAGCACATTCACGTCGTCGACGTGGCGACCAAAGAGAGCGCCCAGATCACCTCCGGACCGTACGACGACGGGGAGCCCGCCTGGTCGCCGGACGGCCGCTCGATCGCCTTCACCAGCAACCGCACCGCCGACCCCGACGCCAACCAGAACACGGACATCTTCGTCATACCGGCTGATTCGGCTCCGGGAGCCGGCGTCAAGCCGCGCGCCGTCACCACTTCCCCCGGCGCCGACTCCGCGCCGGCCTGGAGCCCGGACGGGAAGTGGATCGCCTACCTCGCGGGCTGCGATCCCAAGGACCTCTGGTACGGGCCGAACGCGGTGGGCATCGTGCCTGCCGCTCCGGGCGCGGACGCCACGCCCCGGCTGCTCACCGCCGCGCTCGACCGCAACGTCGAGAGCCCGCGCTTCACGCCCGACGGCGCGGCCGTCCTCTTCCTGCTCGAGGAGGGCGGCAACCGCCATCTCGCCCGCGTGCCCGCGGCGGGCGGCAAGGTCGAGCGCCTGGTCGCCGGCGAGCGCGACGTCGCGGCCTTCGACCTCGGCCCCAGGGGCGAGATCGCCGTCCTCGAGGGCCAGCCCGATCGTCCCAACGAGGTCTCGGCGGTGGCCGGCGCCGCGGCCTCCGACCGGCCGCTCCGGCGCCTCAGCCACACGAACGACGCCTTCCTCGCCGGCATCCGCGTCGCGCCGGTCGAGCGCTTCCGGGCGAAGAGCGCCGACGGCACCGCCATCGACGCCTTCCTCACCCGGCCGCCGGACGCGCCGGCGGGCGCGCGGCTCCCCACCATCCTGCGCATCCACGGCGGCCCCGCCTCGCAGTTCTCGACCGCCTGGAGCCTCGAGTGGCAGCTCCTCGCCGCCCACGGCTACGCCGTCGTCGCCGCCAACCCGCGCGGCTCGACCGGCTACGGCCGCGACTTCTCGCGCGCCATCTGGGCGGACTGGGGGAACAAGGACTTCCAGGACGTGATGGCCGCGGTCGACGGGGCGATCGCCATGGGCGTCGCCGACCCCGACCGCCTCGGTGTGGGCGGCTGGAGCTACGGCGGCATCCTCACCGACTACGTGATCACCCAGACCGGCCGCTTCAAGGCGGCGACGAGCGGCGCCTCGGAGACCGACTACTTCGCCGACTACGGCACCGACCACTACCAGTACGAGTGGGAGACCGAGCTCGGGCTGCCCTGGCAGCACCCCGACCTCTGGCTCAGGCTGTCGCCCTTCTTCCGCGTCGACAAGGTCACCACGCCGACCCTCGTCCTCGGCGGCAGCGACGACCTGAACGTGCCGGTCCTCAACTCCGAGCAGCTCTACCAGGCCCTCAAGCGGCTGGGCCGCGACACCGAGCTCGTCGTCTACCCCGGCGAGACCCACGGCCTGAGGCGCCCGAGCTTCATCAAGGACCGCTTCGAGCGCTACCTCGACTGGTACGACCGGCACCTCAAGCCGGCGCCCGCGGCGGCGCCGGCCAAGGCGAAGTAGCCCTCGGGCTAGGGTGATATCGTTCTAGCTGAAATACGGCATCCGAAGGAGGAGACGATGGCGGCCAACGCGATCCCGGGCCAGTTCACCGCGGCGCTCACCGACACCTCGACGGAGCTCTCCGTCGGCCAGTTCGTCGAGCTCCCCGACACCCCGGGCGACGTCGGGATCTGCCTCTGCGGCGGCGGCTCGCGGGCGCTCTCCGCCGGCATGGGGCAGCTCCGCGCCCTCTCGTTCCTGCAGGCGAACGGCAGGAGCCTGCTCAGCCAGACGAAGTCGATGTCGACCGTCTCGGGCGGCTCGTGGCTGGGGGTCACCTTCGAGTACCTTGGCACCGGCGTCGCCGGAGTCAGCGACCCCCAGTTCCTCAACGGCTACGTGCCGGACCCGGGCGACCTGGTGCCGACCGCGACCGCCGGCCACTCTCCGGCGGAGACCCTCGACGTCCTGCCCGACGGCAACATCGGCGGCACCGTCTCCGACGACCTCTTCTCCATCCCGGCGCTGGCGATCGAGGCCTACATCCTCTACAAGTACGCCGGCACGCCCCCCAACTTCCTCTGGCAGGCGCTCATGGGGCTCCACATCCTCGCCCCGTACGGCCTCTACCAGCCGGGCTCGGACGCCCTCCCCACCTCGCTCTTCTCGTGGGACGCGGCGACGCTCGCGGCCGAGGTGACCGGCCCCAACCCGTCGCTCTCGGGCGAGACCGCCCATCTCGTCGCCACGGGCGCCGGGCGCGACCGCCGCCCCTACCTCGTCTGTAACACCGCGATGTTCCTCTCCGAGCCGGGGACCGGCCTCCAGTTCCTGGCGCCGGTCCAGGCGACGCCGTTCATGGCCGGCATCGTCGGCGCGCCGCAGGGCACCGACGCCAACGGCAAGCGGCCCGGCGGGGGCGGCGTCACCCCCTTCGCCTTCAGCTCCAACCCGACGGCCGTCGCCGGCGGCAGCGTGACCGTCGAGCAGTCGCGCCAGCTGGCGCTCGCCGACGTCGTCGGCGCGAGCAGCGCGGCCTTCGCCGAGACGCTGCAGAACCTCTTCGCCTATTGGGAGCAGGACGTCACCCAGTTCCTCCTCGAGCTCGCCAAGGACCTCGAGGACGTCCTCGCCTGGCTCCTGAAGTGGCTGGGGGACGGCGGCGGCCTCCTGCCCAGCCCGAAGCTCCTCGGCCTCGCGGCCGGCGCGCTCACCGTGGCGGACATGGCCGAGCTCAAGAGCGACCTCGCGAGCCTGCAGGACATCATCCCGCAGTACCGGTACTGGCCGGTCGCCGGCGCGGCGCCCGCCGCCGCCAAGCCGACCCGCTTCGCCGACGGCGGCAGCCTCGAGAACACCGGCGTCAACGCCACGCTGTCCTACGGCGACGTCCGCCGCCTGATCTCGTTCCTCAACAGCAGCACGCCGCTGGCGGCCGGCAACGCCGGGGTGATCGGCCCGGACGGCCAGGAGATCCCTGGCACGCGGATCATCGTCGACCAGGAGCTCCCTCCGCTCTTCGGCTACCAGCCCTACGCGCCCGGCGTGGGCTACCTGCCCTACGCCGGCGCCGAGGACCCCAGCTTCCCCCTCTTCGGCCACAGCCAGGTCTTCCCTTGCGGCCGCTTCCCCGAGCTGCTGAAGGGCCTCTTCGCGGCGAGCGGCGGCGGCTCGAACGCCACGGCGGCCCTCTTCACCCAGAAGGACCTCGCGGTCCAGGGCAACCCCTGGTTCGGGGTCAGGGGCGACCGCACGGTGACCGTCCTCTGGGTCTACCTGAGCCCCGTCAAGGCCTGGTACGACCAGCTCTCGCCCGCCGTGCAGGCGATCCTCGGGCCGTTCGACAGCCCCACCTCCTTCAGCTCCTTCCCCCACTACAGCACCTTCGACACCGACCTCTCGGCGACCGAGATCAACCTCCTCGCCAGCCTCACCGCCTGGACCGTGGCGGCGGACGAGAACAAGGCCCAGTTCCTCGCCCTCTACTCCGACGCGCCCGGCTAAACCCGGTCGGCTAGGCGCCCGGGCCGCCGCGACCGTAGAATGAGAGGCGGCCCGGCGATCCGCCGCGCGCGAGAGCCCACTCAAGGATGTACAACCAGTTCTACGGCTTCGGCGAAGCCCCGTTCAACATCACGCCCGATCCGCGCTTCCTCTTCATGAGCGACCGCCACCGGGAGGCGTTCAACCACATCCTGTTCGGCATCCGCGAGCGCAAGGGCTTCATCCAGCTCACCGGCGAGGTGGGGGCGGGGAAGACGACAGTTTGCCGCGCCATCCTGGAGGAGCTGGGACCGACGGTGAAGACCGCCCTCATCCTGAACCCGGTGATGACCAGCAACCAGCTCCTCAAGGCGATCCTCCACGAGCTCGGCCTGCAGCCCCCCAAGGCCGACCGCGTCACCCACCTCGAGATGCTCAACCGCTTCCTCCTCGAGCAGCTCGCCCTGGGCAACGACGTGGTGCTCCTCATCGACGAGGCGCAGGACCTCGAGCTCGACCTCCTCGAACAGATCCGCCTGCTCTCCAACCTGGAGACCGACCAGCGCAAGCTCCTGCAGATAGTCCTCGTCGGCCAGCCCGAGCTGCGCGACAAGCTCGACGACCGGCGGCTGCGCCAGCTCCGGCAGCGCATCACCGTGCGCTACCACCTGGCGCCGCTGTCGCGCCGGGAGACCGAGCGCTACATCCTCCACCGCCTGCACGTCGCCGGCGGCAACGGGCGGCCGTCGTTCAACGGCTGGGCCTTCCGCTCCATCCACCGCTACTCGGGGGGCGTGCCGCGGCTGATCAATGCCGTCTGCGACAAGGCGCTCCTCTGCGGCTACGTCACCGGCACCGAGCGCCTGACCCTCGCCCACGTGCGGCGGGCCATCCGCGAGCTCGAGGGGAACTTCTCGTGAGCCTCATCGACGAGGCCCTGAAGCGGGCGCGCACGGAGGCGGCGCAACAGGACGCCGCCCGCCGCGCCCCGTCCAGGCCGTGGGCGCCGATGCCGCTGCCGCCCCTCCGCGAGCGCCGGTCCGTGCCGCCGGCCCTCCTCGGCGGCGCCCTGGCGCTCCTCCTCCTCGGCGGCGGCGCCGTCTGGCTCATTCAGCGGCAGCCCGCGATCCAGGGGCCGGCCGCGCCCGCCGTGCCGGCGGCCGCGCAGCGTCCCCGCCCGGCCGCGCCGGCCCCTCCGGCCCGGGCCGAGATGCCCCGCGTCGCCGTCGCCCCTGAGCGGCCGGATCGAGCCAATCCCGTGCCTGTCGAGGCGCCGCCAGCCCGCGCCGACCGCGCCGCGAAACCCGCGCGGGAGGCCGCCGCGAAGCCCGAGCGCGAGGCGTCCGCCGGTCGCGAGACGGCGACACCGGCTCCGCCGCGGACCTCCACCGCCGAGCCGAGCCGCCGGTCGGCGCCTCGGGTAACCGACTCGGCCTCGGCGCCGGCGCTGGAGGACGGCAGGAGCTACGTCCGCGCGGCGGCGCTCCCCGGCGGCCGCAAGCTCGAGCTCCGCGGCATCGCCTACTCCGACACCCAGCCGGTCGTCCTCATCAATGGGAAGGTGCTGTCGCCCGGCGAGGGCGTCGAGGGCTACACCGTCGTCGCCATCCAAAAGGAGCGGGTCGAGCTGAAGGGGGCGGCGGGCACCCTCTACCTGACGCTCAAGTAGGCCGCGCGCCCTCGCCCGTCCGCGCCTTATCCAAGGGCACGCTCCGGGCCTTGACCTCTTCCTCGGTCAGCCCGTAGAGCGGCGGCGTCTTGACGCCCAGGATCCCCAGCATCAGGTAGATCTGGCCGCGGTGGTGGACCTCGTGCTCCACCATGGCGCGCAGCCACTTCCAGACCGCGATCTGCGCCCCGCCGGGGGTGGTGCAGAGAGCCCCCAGGGCCTCGGGGGTGAGCTCGCGGAGGAGCGCGACGGATTCGGCGTGCATCCGGGCGAGGTACGCGAGGACCGCGTCGTAGCCCTCGGCGAGCTCGGGCCCGTGGCCGGGATAGGCGCTCGGCCGGCCGCGGGCGTTCTCGGCGAACATGTAGCGCTCGATGGCGCCCAGGTGCCGCAGGAGGTCCCCGAAGCTGAAGGCGCCGTCCTTGTAACGCCACTCGATGCGATCGGGCGGCACCGCCGCGGCGACCCGCAGGGTGCGGCCGCGGATGCTCTCGAAGTAGGCGAGGAACGGCTCGATCGTCTGGCTGGACGGGACGTCCGAGATCTCCATGGTGCTCCTTCCGGCCGCGTCGGCGCCCCTACGGGTGCAGCCCCGCGGGGCCCAGCCAGGGGTAGACCTCGGCGACGAGGCGCCCGGATCGGACCATGGGATCGGTCGCGACGGCCGCCTTCGCCTCGTCGAGGGAGGCGACCTGGAAGATGAACAGGCCGGCCAGCGCGCCCTTGCCCGTCTGCTCGAGGAACGGCCCGGCGACGAGGAGCTTGCCGGCGGCGGCCAGGCGGTGGATGTTCGCCATGTGCCCTTCTTGGAGCTGCTGAACGGCGGGCGTCTGGTCCGCCGTCCAGGTCGGCCCGCGCCGCAGGAGGACGAGGTAGAACGTGGTCATCTGTACGTGCGGCTCGGGCGCGGCGGGGGCCGACGCCGCCATCGTGGCGGTCGATGGAGGAGGGCTGGGAGGGGGCAGGTCGGGAGCGACCGCTGCGGGCCTAGCCGGCGCCGCGGCGGGCGAGCGTGACATCGAGTGGAAGGCGGGCTTCGTGGGCGGCGCCTCCTTGCCGGCGCTCGGCGGCCGCAGCGCCTGCTCGCGATAGCGCCGCGCGGCGGCGGCGATGCCGAGCTTGTCCGCCGCGGCCGCGGCCCACAGCAGGGCGTCGGCCGGCCGCGCCGCCAGCTCCGCGCTCTTGAGGAAGGTGGCCACCGCCTCGTCCGCCTTGCCGAACCCGATGAGCTGGACGCGGCCGAGCTCGAGGTAGACGGCGGCGAGCGCCTCGGTGTCTCCGGAGACGTCGAGCTCGGCGGCGGCCCGCGAGAGATGGCCGGCGGCCGCGGCGTTCTCGCCGCGCGCGAAGGCCTCCCGCCCGAGCCGCAGCTCTGCGTTCTCCGGCCGGGCGGCGGCGAGCGGCGCGGCGCTCGTCGCCACGGGGATCGCCGCGGCGAAGATCAGAGCGAGATGGAGCGCGAGCGGAACGCGGCGCATGATCGAGCCTCCGTGAGCGCCCGGATTGTAGCAGGCGCCGCGCGCGCCTCAGGAGCGCGCGCCGGAGAGCGCCAGGGCCGCATCCGCCATCGCGGCCGGCGCCGCCCGCAGCTCGAACGCCTCGGCGAGCAGCTCGTGGGAGCGCCGCCGCGCCGCGTGGTCGTCGATCATCGTCAGCACCATGACCTCGCCGACCCCCGCCGCCTCCGCGAGCCGCCGGAGGCGCCTCTCGACGGTCGCCGGCGCGCCTGCGAAGAGGCGCTCGCGGTTGGCGCGCACGACCTCCCGCTCCGCGGCGGTGTAGGGGTAGGCCGTCGCCTCGGCGACGCTGGGATAGCGGCCGCGCTTCCCCTGCACGATGCGCAGCCAGGCGAGGTCGAACGAGCGCGCCAGCTCGTCGGCGCGCTCGTCGGTCTCGGCGCAGACGACCGAGACGGCGAGGAGCGCGCGCGGCGCGCCGAGATGGGCCGAGGGCCGGAAGCGCTCGCGGTAGAGGCGGAGGACGTCGACGGCGGGCTCGGGATGGATGTGATGGGCGAAGGCGAAGCCGAGCCCGGCGGCCGCCGCGGCCCGCGCGCTGTAGTCGCTCGAGCCGAGGAGCCAGATGGGCGGCGTCGGCACGCCCTCGGGGATTGCCGTGATGCGGCGGAACGGATGGTCGGCGGGGAAGTCGTCGCCGAAGAAGGCGAGGAGCTCGGCGAGCTGCTCGGGGAAGTCGTCGGCGGCGAGCGCCTCGCGCGAGCGCCGCAGCGCCAGGGCGGTGAGCGAGTCGGTGCCCGGCGCGCGGCCGATCCCGAGGTCGATGCGGCCGGGGTGGAGCGCCGCGAGCGCGCGGAAGGTCTCCGCCACCTTGAGCGGCGAGTGGTTGGGGAGCATCACCCCGCCCGAGCCGACGCGGATGCGCGAGGTCGCCGCGGCGACGTGGCCGATCATCACCTCGGGCACCGAGCTCGCGAGGCCCGGCGCGTTGTGGTGCTCGGCGAGCCAGTAGCGCGTGTAGCCGAGCTCCTCGGCGAGGCGCGCGAGGTCGAGGGTGTTGCGGAGGGCCTCGGCGGCGGTGGAGCCCGACGGCACGGGCGAGAGGTCGAGCACGGACAGACGGATAAGGGTCATGGGCTCCCTTCTCATCCCATCTCAACACCGTTCATAGCTGAACGATTCCTGCTCCGGAAGGGAGGACGGACGCGGCGGGACCAGACTGCCCGCGCCGGGGGCGTCAGGCGTGGGCGGCGCCGGCGGCGGCCGGCGAGGGGGCGGGCTCGTCGCAGCCCACGCAGGGGTCGTCGACCCCCTCGGTCTCCACCTGGATCGTCACGTGGTGGATGCCGAAGCGGTCGTGGAGCCGCTGGCGGATCTCGTTGAGCAGCGCGCGCGGGGTGAGGCCGTCCGCGGTGACGACGTGCGCCGAGAGCGACTCGCGGCCGCTGGTGATGGTCCACACGTGGAGGTCGTGGACGGCGCGCACCTCGCGGACGTCGAGGAGCTCCGCCCGCACCTCGTCGACGTCGATGTGTCCGGGGGCCGCCTCCATGAGGACGGCGAGCGTCTCGCGGAGCAGCGCCCACGAGGAGTAGATGACGAGGACGCCGATGAGGGCCGAGGCGATGGGGTCGGCGAGCGTCCAGCCGAAGGCCCAGATGCAGGCGCCGGCGACGACCGCCTGGAGGCTGCCCAGCGCGTCGGTCAGGGTGTGGAGCCAGACGCCCCGCATGTTGAGGCTCGCGGCCTGCCTGCCGTGGAGGACGCCCAGGGCCACGAGGTTGACCACCAGGCCGCCCGCGGCGACCGCGATCATCAGCGGCGCCTGCACCTCCGGCGGGTGCGACAGCCGGCGCCACGCCTCGACGAAGATGTAGATCGAGATGGCGACGAGAGTGCCGCCGTTGGCGAGCGCCGCGAGGATCTCGATGCGGTGATATCCGAACGTGCGCCGCGCCGTCGGCGGCTTGCGCGCGATCCACATGGCGAAGAGCGAGAGGCCGATCGCCGCGACGTCCGACAGCATGTGGCCGGCGTCGGCGAGGAGCGCGAGAGAGTTCGACAGCAGCCCGCCCACCACCTCCGCCAGCATGTAGACGAACGACAGCCCCAGCACGATCGCCAGCTTGCGCAGGTTCTCGCTGCCCGCCGCGCCATGGCCATGGCCTGGATGGCTGTGTGAGTGCCCCGCTCCCATGAGGGGAATTCTACCCCACGGCCCTCTGCGAGCCGCGGCCTTGCGCCGGCAGGCGTCGCGGTCTAGATCCGTCGGATCGTCGCGAACCAGGCCGGTGCGCCGTCGTCGTGGTATCTCGTCTGAATCCGGTACGGTTCGATGGCGGCGACGTTCCATCCGGTGCCGGGGTTGAACGCCGCTCTCAGCTCTTCCTGACGGATGGGGTGCGGGCCAGTCTCGGGACCCTCGTCGCTGAAGCACAACACGTACAGGGTTCCATCGTGCTCGGTCACCGACGCCAGACTCGCCACGTATCTCGGTCGCTCTTCGCCGTCGAAGGTGTGGAACAGTCCGCAGTCCAGCACCGTCTCGAACATGCGCCCCAAACGCTCCAGCTGGAGCGCGTCAGCCGCGGCGAGCTCGACCTCGATGCCGCGGTCGTCGGCTTTCTCGCGGGCGATCGCCAGCGCCGTCTCCGCCACGTCGACGCCCAGAACCGACAATCCCAGCGCGGCGACGTGAAGAGCGTTCTCGCCGGTCCCGCAGCCCGCATCGAGCACCGCTCCGGCGAATCCGCCGGCGGATGCCAAGCGCACGACCGCCGACTGCGGCCGGCCGATATCCCAAGGCGCAGGGCCGTCGTGGTACGACGCATCCCAAGGCCGTCCCGCCATCCGCTCGTGACTGGTTGGGCGCCGACCACCGAGCGGATCGTCAGCGAGAGTTTTTGATCGCTCCGACAAGAGGAACCTCCGGCGGCCGCCGAGGCGGCCCTGCGTTGGCCTTCGCTTGCCGAGAGATCGTACTAGAGCGCGGCGAGGACGACCAATCGCAGAGCGGCTATCCGTCGAACGGCTGCCCTCTCGCGCCGCCCGGGAGCGTTCTCCAGCGCAAAACGCGAGCTCTCGCGTTCGACGGCCTGACGAGCGCGAGAGCTCTCGGGGTCGACGGCAGGAATCTCCCGTTGAACGGGAGAGCTCTCGGGTCGAACGCGAGCGTCCTCCTGTCGAACCTGAGACCTCTCAGGCTCGCCGGCTGGGCTCTCGCGTGAAGCGGGAGAGGTCTCCCGTTGAATGCGAGAGCTCTCCCGTGCATGCCCCCGGCGCAGCCGCCTGGCCGGAGGGGCGTGCAACCGGCCAGGCTGGCGCGCCAAGCGCCTCGGCGGTCTCGCGGCCGCCGCCGGGCCGATCGCCGGGCGGGTATTGGCGCTTGCCGCGCTACAGCGGCGCCCGCCGCAGCCGGAGCGCGTTGGCGATCACTGAGACCGAGCTCGCGCTCATCGCCGCGGAGGCGATCATGGGGGAGAGGAGGAGGCCGAAGAAGGGATAGAGGACGCCGGCGGCGAGGGGCACGCCGACGCCGTTGTAGAGGAAAGCAAAGGCGAGGTTCTGGCGGATGTTGCGGAGCGTGGCGCGCGAGAGGCGGCGGGCGCGCAGGACGCCGCGGAGGTCGCCCTTGACGAGGATGATGCCGGCGCTCTCGATCGCCACGCCGGTGCCGGTCCCCATGGCGAGGCCGACGTCCGCCTGGGCGAGCGCCGGCGCGTCGTTGACGCCGTCGCCCGCCATGGCGACCTTCCGTCCCCCGCTCTGGAGGCGGCGGACGAGGTCGCGCTTGCCCTCCGGCGAGACCTCGGCCTCGATCTCGGTGAGGCCGAGCTCGCGCGCCACCGCCTCGGCGGTCTCGCGGCCGTCGCCGGTGGCGAGAACGACCGCGAGGCCCGCGGCGCGGAGCTCGCGGACCGCCTCGCGCGCCGACTCGCGGAGCGGGTCGACGACGGCGATCATCCCGGCGGCGCGGCCGTCGACGGCGGCGAGCACCACCGTCCGCCCCTCGCGGCGCGCCGCGGCGGCACGCGCGCTCCACCCTTCGTCGGCGATCCCCAGCTCCGCGAGGAGCGCCCGGTTGCCCAGCGCCACGCGCCGCCCGGCGACCTCCCCCGTCACCCCGCGGCCGGTGCGCGACTCGAAGCCGGCGACCGGGGCGAGCGCCAGGCCCCGCGCCTCGGCGCCGGCGACGATGGCGCCGGCGAGCGGGTGCTCGCTCCCCCGCTCGAGGCTCGCGGCGAGGCGCAGCAGCTCGTTCTCCTCGACCCCCGCCGCCTCGACCCGGTCGAGCCGCGGCTTGCCCTCCGTCAGCGTCCCCGTCTTGTCGATCACCAGGGTGTCGGCGCGCTCGAAGCGCTCGAGCGCCTCGGCGCTCTTGACCAGGACGCCGGCATGGGCGCCCCGGCCGGTCGCCACCATGATCGACATCGGGGTGGCGAGCCCGAGGGCGCAGGGGCAGGCGATGATGAGGACGGCGACGGCGTTGACCAGGGCGTAGGCCAGCCGCGGCTCCGGCCCCAGCCGCCACCAGACGAGGAAGGTGGCGGCGGCGATCGCCACCACCGCCGGCACGAACCAGGCCGCGACGCGGTCGGCGAGGCGCTGGATGGGGGCGCGGCTGCGCTGCGCCTCGCCGACCAGGCGGACGATCTGGGCGAGCAGGGTGTCGCTCCCCACCCGCTCGGCGCGCATCACGAAGCTGCCGGTGCCGTTGACGGTGCCGGCGGCGACCTTCTCGCCCGGCGCCTTCTCGACCGGGATGGGCTCGCCGGTCAGCATCGACTCGTCGACCGCGCTCCGCCCCTCGAGGACGACGCCGTCGACCGGCACCTTGTCGCCCGGCCGCACCCGCAGGCGGTCGCCGGCGGCGACCGCCGCGAGCGGCACGTCGCGCTCGGCGCCGCCGTCCTCCACCCGCCGCGCCACGGGCGGCGCGAGGTCGAGGAGGGCGCGGAGGGCGCCGGAGGTGCGGCCGCGCGCCCGCAGCTCCAGCACCTGGCCGAGGAGGACGAGGGTGGTGATGACCGCCGCGGCCTCGAAGTAGACCGGCACCTGCCCGTCCATGCCGCGGAACGCCGCCGGGAAGAGGCCCGGGGCGAGGGTCGCGACGACGCTCTCGGCATACGAGACGCCGGTCCCCAGGGCGATCAAGGTGAACATGTTGAGGCTCTTGTGGACGAGCGACTCCCAGCCCCGAACGAAGAACGGCCAGCCGCCCCAGAGGACGACCGGGGTGGCGAGGGCGAGCTCGAGCCAGTGGACCGCCGCGGGCGACAGGCCGGGCAAGCGGAAGCCGGGGATCATCTCTCCCATGCCGGACAGCAGGAGGGGGAGGCTGAGGACCGCCGAGATCCAGAAGCGCCGCGTCATCGACGCCAGCTCGGGGCTCTCCTCCTCGGGACCGGCTGCCACCGTCCGCGGCTCGAGCGCCATGCCGCAGATCGGGCAGGAGCCCGGCCGGTCGCGGACGACCTCGGGGTGCATGGGGCAGGTGTAGACGGCGGCGGGGTCGCGCCCGGTCGGGCGGACGGCGGCCGCGGGGTGAGCGGAATGTTCCATGGCTCGTCTCGAAGGCGGCCTATCGCACGTAGCCGAGCGCCCGCAGCCGCGCCGTGGCCTCGTCGGAGAGCGGCAGGCGGAAGGGCGCCGGCGCCTCGGCCCGCGCCCGCGCGGCGAAGCGCGCCAGCTCGGCCGCGCAGCGCGCCTGCTCGCGGCCGCCGGCGGGAAGCGGCGAGCGCTCTCCGGGGTCCGCCCGCAGGTCGTAGGCGCGGACCGCCGCCACGGGCTTGCCGAATTGGTCCTTCCCGGCGGGGTCGCCGATGCACTTGAGGCCGCCGAGGATGACCGCCTCGAGGTCGACCCCCTGCGACTCCAGCGAAGGCTCCACCTTCGTCTCGGAGTACAACGTGCGGGGGGCCGCCGTATTCCGCCCGCCCCGCGCCGCCTCGACGAGGCTCTCGCCGTCGAAGCCCGATCCGAAGCCTGACCCGATGCCTGATCCGCGGCCGATCGCCGCCAGCACCGTCGGCGCCACGTCCAGGTTGCTCGCCGGCACCGTCAGGCGCCGCGGCGCGATCCCCATCGAGCGCGGGAACTTGACGAGGAGCGGCACGCGGAGCAGCTCGTCGAAGAGCGTGCGGCCGTGGTCGAAGGCGCCGTGCTCGCCGAACTCCTCGCCGTGATCGGCGACCAGGACGATGAGGCTCTCGTCGTACAACCCCTGCGCCTTGAGGAGGTCCACGAAGCGGCCGAACTCGCGGTCGGCGGCGTGCACCTCGCCCTCGTAGAGGGCGCGCAGGTGGGCGACGTCGGCGGGATCCTTCCCCAGCCCGCGGGCGAGGAAGATCTGCGGGTTGTAGAGCTCGGGCGCGAGCTTCCCCGGACGCGCGTCGGCGAAGCGCCGATCCTCGCCCCGGGGCTCGTACTCGGCGTGCGGGTCGACGGTGTGGAGGAAGCAGAAGAGCGGCCGCTCCGGCCGGCGGGGGCGCCGGAGGTTCTCGGCGAGGAACCAGCGCGCGTCGGCCGACGGCATCTTGGCGTTGCTGTAGATGTTGAGGAAGAAGCTCTCGAAGCCGCGCGAGATGCCGAAGCCGTCGCCGCCGAGGAGCCACTGCGAGATGCCGAGCGTCTCGTAGCCGGCGCGCTCGAGGAGGACCGGAAGCCAGGCGCCGTTGCTCCGCGGCAGCCGATCGCCCGGGAGATGGACCCCGTGGTGGAAGGGGTAGCGGCCGGAGAGGATCGAGAAGACCGCCGGGAGCGTCCAGGAGGCGGCGCTCCGCGCCTGGTCGAAGACCACGGCGTCGCGGCTGAAGGCGTCGATCCGCGGCGTCGTGGGCAGCGCCGAGCCATCGACGCCGACCGAGTCGGCGCGGAGGGTGTCGATCAAGTAGAGGAAGACGTCCGGCCGGCCGGCGAGCGGGCGCCGGGGGGCGATGGGCGATGACGTCGCGGCGACGGGAGCGGCCGGCGCCTCGCCCCCCTCGAGCGGCTCCCCGCGCGGCACCACGGCCATGCTGTCGAAGAGGGCCGCGAGCGTGCGCACGTCCTTTCCCAGACCGACGTCCGCGGGCCTCGCCACGCGGGCGAAACGGAGCACCAGGGCATTGACCGGCGAGACCAGCGCCGAGGCCGGCAGCGGGATGCGCAGCTCGCTCCAGTCGGCGGGCACGGGGAAGGTGCCGATCTCGTGCTGGTTGAGGACGGCGGTCACCGCCTGCGGCGGCGCCTTGGGATAGATCAGGGGGAGGACGAGGGCGGCGAGCTCGGGGTGGGGGAAGGGCGGCACCGCGAAGTAGATCTCCGCGATCCGGTCGGTGTACGCGACGCCGCGGCGCTGCCGCGATCCCGAGCCCCAGATCGGCTCCGGCCGGTACCAGCCGGGCCCGAGCTGGAGGCCCGCCGGACCGTCGTCGAAGTCGCGGCGGAACGCCGCCGAGCGGGCCCCCGTCACCGGGCGCCGGCAGCCCGCCGTCGAAACGCCGGCGCCGAGCGCGAGCGCGAGGGCCAGCCCGCACCAGGCGCGGCCGCGCCGCCGCCGGCGAGGCGATCCTTTCCCCGACACCTCTCGCACCACGGCGCGGAGCCTACCCCGAACCGCGCGCGCCGGGCTCGCCGCCGTCCTTCCGCCGCCGCCGCGCGCGGCCGAGGGCGCGGAGCCCGAGGACGGCCGCGGCGCCGGCGACGACGGCGCCGCCGGCGACCATCGCCGCCCGCCGGATGCCGCCGCCGGGCGCGGCGCGGGCCTCCAGCACCCCATCCTCCACGGGCCGGCCGGCCGGCTCGAGGACGGCGGCCCTCCCGCCGGAGAGCGCCAGCTGGAGGACCTCGGCCAGGTGGAGGGCGCGGCGACCGGTCCGCTGCGCGATCTGCTCGCGGCAGCTGAAGCCGTCGGCGACGATCAGCTCGTCGCTCGCCGCCCGCCGCACCGCCGGCAGGAGGACCCGCTCGCCGCAGGCGATCGACACCTCGTAGCGCTCGCCGGGCTCGAAGCCGAAGGAGCCCGCCATGCCGCAGCAGCCGGCGTCGAGCAGCTCGTGGTCGAGCCCCAGCCTGCGGAGCAGGGCCTCGTCGGCCTCCATGCCGAGGATCGACTTCTGGTGGCAGTGGCCGTGGACGATCGCCCGGCCCTCCAGGCGCGGCGGCCGCCAGGCGCCCGCCCGCTCCTCCAGGAACTCGGCCAGGAGGTAGGTCTGCCGCGACAGGCGCTGCGCCGCCGGGTCGTCAGGCAGGAGGTCCATCATCTCGTCGCGGAAGACGGCGACGCAGGAGGGCTCGAGGCCGACGACGGGAGTCCCCGCCGCGATCTCCGGCGCCAGGGCGGCGAGGATGCGGCGGAGCTGCCGCTTGGCGAGGTCGAGCATCCCGTAGTCGTAGAGGGGCCGGCCGCAGCAGAGCGGGCGCCGCGGCAGGGCGACCTCGAAGCCCGCGGCCTCGAGCACCTCGACCGCCGCCCGCGCGGTGCCGGGATGGAAGTAGTTGTTGAAGGTGTCCGGCCAGAGGAGGACGCGCTGGCGCCCGACGGCGGTAGCTGGATGCCGCGGCGGCCGCCGGCGCGCGAACCACGCGGTGAAGGGGCGGCTCGCGAGGGCAGGAATCTGCCGCTCCGGGGCCATGCCGGCGATCGCCTTGGCGAGGCGCGAGAGGCCGGGCGCGCGGGTGGCGAGGTTGGCGAGGCCCGGCGCGTGCGAGGCGAGCCGGACCCAGCGGTGGACGAGCCCGAAGACATAGGCCGAGCGCGGGCGCAGCCGCCGCTCGTAGTAGTGCGAGAGGAACTCGGCCTTGTAGGTCGCCATGTCGACCGCCGTCGGGCACTCGCTCTTGCAGGCCTTGCAGGCGAGGCAGAGGTCGAGCGCGTCCTTGACGTGGCGGTCGCGCCAGCCGCCGGCCAGGGGGTCGCCGGCGAGCATCTCGAAGAGCAGGCGGGCGCGGCCGCGCGTGGAGTGCGTCTCCTCGCGCGTCGCCATGTAGCTCGGGCACATCGTCCCCGCGTGCTCCTTGCGGCACTCGCCGACGCCGACGCAGCGCAGGGTGGCGCGCGCGAAGCTCCCCTCGTCCTCGCCGGCGAAGCGGAAGCGCGTGGCGAGCCGTGGCGGCCGGTAGCCGGGGCCGAGGCGGAGGTTCTCGTCGAGACGGTAGGGATCGACCACCTTGCCCGGGTTCATCTTCCAGTCCGGGTCCCAGATCGACTTGAACTCGCGAAAGGCCTCCACGAGCTCCGGCCCGAACATCCTGGGCAGCAGCTCGGCGCGCGACTGGCCGTCGCCGTGCTCGCCGGAGAGCGAGCCGCCGAAGGACAGCACGAGGTCGGCCGCCGCGTCGACGAAGGCCCGGTAGCGCGCGATCCCCGCCGCGCTCGCGAGGTCGAAGTCGGTGCGGGTGTGGATGCAGCCCTGCCCGAAGTGGCCGTAGAGCGCGCCCTCGTAGCCGTGCCCGGCGAGGAGCGCCCGCAGCGCGCGGAGGTAGGCGCCCACCCGCTCCGGCGGCACCGCCGAGTCCTCCCAGCCCTCCCAGGCCTGCCGCCGGCCCGGCACCCGCGCCGTCGCCCCGAGCGCCGACTCGCGCACCTTCCACACCTCCCTCGCCTCGCGCGGGTCGTCGCAGAGCCTCATCGCCGGGGCGCCGGTCGTCCCT
>DATBQN010000022.1:0-3604 GCA_036560825.1 Thermoanaerobaculia bacterium | reverse complement strand
GGAGGCGCTCTTCACCGACCGCACCCTGCAGGACTATCCGCGCGGCTACAACTACAGCAACGAGGCCGACCGCTTCGGCGAGGCCGGCCGGCTGTGGAAGCAGGCGGCGCCGCCCTTCTCCGAGCGCTGGAACCAGGTGATGAACGAGCTCATCAAGCTCGACTTCACCCTCGACCCGACGTTCACCATCTACGAGGCGAACCGCGATCTCATGCGGGTGCGCCGCGCCGAGTGGCACGAGGAGTACACCCTCCCCTCGCTCTGGGAGTTCTACCAGCCGAGCCGCAAGTCGCACGGCGCCTACTGGTACTACTGGACGACCGAGGACGAGGTCGCGTGGCGGGAGAACTTCCGCCTCTGGATGACCTTCGTCAACGAGTACAAGAACCGCGGCGGGCGGGTGACGGTGGGCTCGGACAGCGGCTTCATCTTCAAGCTCTACGGCTTCGACACCATCCGCGAGATGGAGCTCCTGCGCGAGGCCGGCTTCTCTCCTCTCGAGGTGATCCGCTCCGCGACGATGAAGGGAGCCGAGGCGCTCGGGCAGATCCAGAACCTGGGGACGATCGAGCCCGGCAAGCTCGCCGACCTCGTCGTCGTCGAGGAGAACCCGCTGCAGAACCTCGCCTCGCTCTACGGCACCGGGGCGATCCGGCTCACCGCCAAGAACGAGGTGGTGCGGGTGGGCGGCGTCAAGTACACGATCAAAGATGGCATCGTCTACGACGCCAGGAAGCTCCTCGCCGACGTGCGGAGGATGGTGCGCGAGGCGAAGGCGAAGTCGGGGAAGGGGATCGTCCAGCCGGGGATGGCGCCGCCCGCGGCTCCGGCGCCGCCGACGCCCGCGGCCGTGACGCCAAAGGCTGGCGCCCGGCGGTAGGCGGCGGCGCGGCCGGCACCCTTCTCGCATGGAGCACCGGCATGGCCAACGACGAACAGGACGAGAAAGAGCCCGCGAGCGACCTCCAGCCCGACCGCGGCCCGGCGGATTTCGCCGCCGCGCCGCCGCCCACCGGGCGCGGGCTCGGCGCCGAGGCCGGCGGACAGTCGGGCGACACGGAGGGCCTGTCGCGATACGAGCTCGCCGGGCCGGAGAGCGTCGAGGAGCTGATCGAAGAGGGCCAGGCGTTCGAAGCCGGGGTGATCAGCGGCGTCGAGGACGCCCCCGACGCCGATCAGGGCGAGATCAGGACCCGGCAGGTACCGGAGGACGACGTGCCTCAGGAGTACCTCGACCCGGACTGAGCCGATCCGGCAGAGCCGGAAGACGGCCGCTAGCGCGGCAGGGTCCAGATCACGAGGGTATTGGCGGCGTCGTCCACCGCGGCGAGCCGAGCCGTCCGCCCGCCGGCCTCTACGGCGAGGCCGAACGCCGCGCCCTGCTGCGGGTCCATCGAGATCTCCTTGACGAAGCGGCCGCTGGTGGTGAACTCGACGATCTCGCTCGGTTGATTGGCATCCGGGTTGATCGCATCGCTCTGGCTCGCCAGGAGGTCGCCGTTGGGGGCGAGCGCCATGGCGTTCGGCCCGTGCAGATGCCGGTCGTCGCGGTAGATCACACTCCCGGTGCCCAGGTCGTGGTCCGTCCTGCCGGCGTGGTGGAGGGCGAAGACCGCGTTGTCCTCGGTCGAAGCCACGTAGAGGACGTCCCGGAAGGCGTCGTAGACGAGGCCGGTGGGGGCGACGACCAGCGCCGTGGGATCGCAGCGATGCATGTAGCCCGAGGCGATCTGGGTCTCCTTCTGCACCGTCAGTCCGCTGGCGGTGGCCTTGGCGTCCAGTCGGGCCACGGTGCCGCTCAGCGCGTTGGTGATGAAGATCTGGACGTTGCCGCCGCCCCGCTCGCTGACGGTCATGTCCCAGGGTCCGTCGATGGTGGCGGTCTTGTCGAGCGTCGACAGCAGGTTTCCCTTGCTGTCGAGGACGAGGAGCGATCCCGCCTGCGCCGTGGCGCACGAGCCGTCGGTGGTCGGGAAGTTGCCCACCAGCACCAGGCCTTCGTCGAGGACCGCGAGGGCGGTCGAGAGGCCGAGCCCCGCCTGGCCCTGGAAGAACAGCGACGTTGACGCGCTCGCCGGCACCGTCGTGATGGTCGTCCCGGTCCCCTGCAGGTTGTTGCTGTTGTTGAAGTTGGAGATCAGGATGTCGCCCGGATGGATGGTCCCTCCAGCCGGGAACTGAGGCGGCACGAAGGCGACGCCGTAGGGATTCACGTCGCCGTTCGCGGGGATCGTCGACACGCTCCGCACCGGGCTGGGAAGGAACGCCTGCTGACGGACGGAATCGCCGTCCTCCGCCCGCAACAGACCGGCCGGCCACAGCATCGCCAGCGCCGTCGCACAGAGGATCGATCTCCGGACACCGAGGACCTGGACTCTCATGGGTTCTCTCCTTTCGTTGGGATGCAGCTCGATGGTGGATACAGCCCCAGGAAATGAACCAAGGAAGCGTCGCCTGGAACGCTACGAGGCACGTCGAGGCCCGACGCACCCATCCGTACGTGCCTCACGGGCCCGATTGGAATTCAAGAATCGTGCCGCTAGATCTCAGCGCGGCGCGGGCGCGGATGCGCTCCGCGCCCGCACCACCGCGCCGTCCTTGACCACCACCACCGGCCGGCCGAGCGCGGCGACGTCCGCCAGCGGATCGCCGTCGAGGGCCACGAGGTCGGCCAGGTAGCCGGTCTCGATCCTGCCCAGCTCCTTCTCTTTTCCCAGCACGGCCGCCGCGGTGATCGTCGCGGCGCGGAGGGCGGCGGCCGGCTTCATGCCGTAGGCGACCATGATCTCGGGCTCCCGCGCGTTCTCGCCGTGGGTGAAGACGCCGACGTCGCTGCCGTTGCCGATCGTCACCCCGGACTTGAGGGCGCGCGCGAAGAACTCGCGCTCTTCCTTGAGGCGCGGCGGCTCCGGCTCTCCCGGCTTCCAGCCGGCGTAGCGGGCGATCGCCTCGCCGGCGGCGAGCGTCGGGCAGAGGACGACGCCCTTCCGCTTCATCAGCGCCAGGGTGTCGTCCGAGGCATAGGTGCCGTGCTCGATCGTCCGCACGCCGGCGAGGACGGCGCGGCGGATGCCCTCGTCGGTGTAGGCGTGGGCGGCGACGGGGAGGCCGACGCTCCGCGCCTCGTCGACCGCGGTCGCCATCTCCTCCTCGGTGAAGGTCGGCGTCGACGGGCCGCCGGGGCGCCGGCGATAGTCGGCGTAGACCTTGATCCAGTCGGCGCCGGCGGCGATCTGCTGGCGGACGGCGCGGCGCATCTCGACCGGCCCGTCGACCACCTGCGCGCCCTTCGGGAGGTCCCAGCGCGGATCGCCGGACGGGCCGTAGGCGCCCGAGGCGACGAGGGCGCGGGTGGCGGCGAAGACCCGCGGCCCGACGAACCAGCGGCGGGCGATGGCGTCGCGCAGCGCCACGTCGGCGAAGCCCGCCCCCTCGGTCCCCAGGTCGCGCACGGTGGTGAAGCCGGCCTCGACCGTCGCCCGCGCCGCGAGCACGCCGCGGAGAGTGCGCTGCTCGAGCGGCTCGCGGAGCACCTGGTCGTCCCACGGCGTCTCGTCGTAGGGATGGAGGAGGAGGTGGGAGTGGAGCTCGATCAGCCCGGGGA
>DATBQN010000021.1:0-7993 GCA_036560825.1 Thermoanaerobaculia bacterium | reverse complement strand
TTGACGTAGTGGTCGGGGAGGATGAGGACGCCGCGCTCGGCGAGCGCCTCCGAAGCGCCGCTCGTCGTCGGCCCGTTCGCCCCCTCGACGATCATCTTCGCCTTGATGCGCGGCGCGTTCTCTTCGGTGATCTGGTTCTCGAGCGCCGCCGGCACCAGGATGTCGCAGTCGAGCTCGAGGGCCACCGAGCGCTCGACGTTCTGGGCGCCGGGGAAGTCGAGGAGCTTACCGGTCTTCTGGCGGTGCTCGATGACCTTCTCGAGCGACAAGCCCTTGCGGTTGTAGATCGCCCCCTCGGCCTCGACGAGGCCCACCAGCACGGCGCCCAGCTCCTCCAGGAAGTGGGCGGCGTTGTAGCCGACGTTGCCCAGCCCCTGCACGACGACGCGCTTGCCGGAGATGCCGGGCCGCAGGCCGATCGCCTTCATGTCCTCGGCGATGCTGCACGCCTCGCGCGTGGCGAAGGAGAGGCCGCGCCCGGTCGCCTCCGAGCGCCCGCGGATGCCGCCCTGGGCGATCGGCTTGCCGGTGACGCAGCCGAGCGCCTCGAGCTTGTCGGCGGCGAGCGAGACGTAGGTGTCGGCAATCCAGGCCATCTCGCGCGGCCCGGTGCCGAAGTCGGGGGCCGGCACGTCGATGCCGGGGCCGATGAAGCTCTTCTTGTAGAGCTCGAAGGTGTAGCGGCGGGTGATGCGCTCCAGCTCCTCGACCGAGTAGGCCTTGCTGTTGATCCGGATGCCGCCCTTGGCGCCGCCGAAGGGCACGTCGACGACGGCGCACTTGTAGGTCATCAGCGCGGCGAGCGCCACCACCTCGTCCTCGTTGACCGACAGGCTGTAGCGGATGCCGCCCTTGGTGGGCAGCTTGTGGTGGCTGTGCTCGGCGCGCCAGGCGTGGATCACCTCGATCGAGCCGTCGTCCCGGCGCAGCGGGAAGGTCAGGTGATAGACGCTGTTGCAGTTCTTGATCAGGGTGAGCAGCCGCTCGTCGTGCTGGGTGAAGGCGGCGGCCTTGTCGAAGTTCCGGTTGACCTGGTCGAAAAAGCTCACTTTGTGAGTCGCCATGAGGGGTTTCCGTGCGCTGTCCGTGCGGCGTTCGGTGAACGGGAGGATGGGGACCGAAGCGAAGGCAGTGATAGCATTCTTTACGTTCCGCGCGCAAGAGCCCGCGCGCGCCGCTCCCCTCCGCCTGCCGGCACATGAACGCATGAGCCCCCGCACGCCGCCGCTGCGCCGCCCGTGCTGAGCATGCCCTTCGACCGCCTTCTCGAGACGAGCTTCCTGGGCGAGGCGCTCGCGCACTGGCTGATCGCGGCGGGGATCGCCCTCGCGACCCTGTTGGCCGCCCTCTTCCTCAAGCGCGTCGTCCTCGGGCGCGTGGCGCGGGCCGCCCATGCGACGGTCTCCGGGCTCGACGACTTCGGGGTCGAGCTGGTGCGGCAGATGCGCTGGCTCCTCGTCGTCTTCCCGGCGCTCTACCTGGGGAGCCTGGCCCTCGACGCCTTCCCGCGCAGCCAGCGGCTGCTGCGCTCGGCCGCGGTCGTCGCCGTCCTCCTCCAGATCGCGCTCTGGCTCTCGCTCGCCATCGACGCCTGGGTGGCGAGCTACAAGCGCCGCCGGCTGCCGACCGACGCGGCGTCGGCGACCACCGCCGGGGTCCTCCGCTTCGTCGGCAAGCTCACCCTGTGGTCGCTCCTCCTCCTCCTCGCGCTCGACAACCTGGGCGTCAACGTCACCGCGCTGGTCACCGGCCTGGGGGTGGGCGGCGTCGCGGTGGCGCTCGCGGTGCAGAGCATCCTGGGCGACGTCTTCGCCTCGCTGTCGATCGTCATCGACAAGCCGTTCGTCGTCGGCGACTTGATCTCGGCGGGCGGCGTCTCGGGAACCGTCGAGAGCGTCGGCCTGAAGACGACCCGCCTGCGCAGCACGACCGGCGAGCAGGTGGTGTTCGCGAACGGCGACCTGCTGCGGACCCGCATCCACAACTTCCAGCGCCTGACCGAGCGACGTGTGACGCTCGGCTTCAGCCTCGCCCACGGCACGCCCGCGGCGGCGGTCGCGGCGCTCCCGGCGCTCGTCCGCTCGATCGTCGAGGGCCAGCCCGACCTGCGCTTCGAGCGCGCCCACCTCAAGGGCTTCGGCGCCGCGGGGCTCGACCTCGAGGCCGTCTACGTGGTGCGTTCGGCGGACGGCGGCATATCGCTCGATCGCCAGCACGCGGTGAACCTGGCGCTCCTCGCGGCCCTCGAGGAGCGCGGCATCGAGCTCGGGCGCGCCGATGCCCTCCGGGTCGTCGCCGATTCGCCGGCCCGCGAAGAGCCGGCGCCGAAGCCGCGGCTGCTCGGGGAGACCTGAGGCGAATCGCTTCGCTGTCCAGAAACGTCCTACGGCTGGGTAGTCCTCCACCGGCCTCTCGGTGGCACTCCTTGGCCCTGTCATCCTGAGCGGGAGCGAAGGATCGGGTGGGCGGGTGGCGCGTGACGAACCGATCTTGCGCCGCCCCCCGCCCGATCCTTCACTCCCGCTCAGGATGACAATGCAAGGGGGGCTGCCCCTTTCATCCCTGCGGCGCTGGCGCCGGGGGCGCCACCGGCTGCGGCGGTACCAGCACCAGCACCTCCTTCGACTCGCTGCCCTGGACCCGGACCTCCTGCCCGTCCGCCTTGAAGAGCGAGAGCTGGTACTGGTAGGTGTGGCGGTCGGGGGCGCCGAGGCGGAAGCGCCAGACGAGGGGCTTCGTGAAGTCGTTGATCTCGAAGTCCTTCTCGGCGTGGATGCCGGCCTGGGCGTCGTCGAAGGAGAGATGGATGGTGCCGAACTGGTAGAGGCCGGGCGGGTTGCGCAGCAGGTAGGGGAGGATCTGCACGCGCGAGCCGAAGGGGTCGCCCACCGGCAGCACGGTCTTGTCGGTCGGCTGCCAGTCGTCCTCGCGGGTGACGCCGTCCGAGTAGAAGACGGTGACGCGATACTGATATTTGCGCAGGGTCTTGTCGATCAGGGGCACCGACCAGACCTTCGAATCCCCCTCCTTGACCATGGTGAAGACGTCCTGCACGTCGTAGTTGTTCGCCGCGTCGGCGTAGTGCAGCGCCACCACCACCTGGGAGAGCAGGCCGCCGGCGCCGAACGAGCCGGCCGGCACCACCGCCACCTCGAGCGCCTCCTGGAGCGGCTGGTTGACGATCAGCGTCTTGCTGCGCGAGGTGTCGGGGGCGATCTCGATCCGCTGGTCCTGCTTGTCGACGAAGGTGAGCTGGAAGTTGTAGGCGTCGGTCACCGGCTTGGCGATGACCTCCGTCCAGCGGCCGGTCTGGCGCTGCGCGTCGAGGGTGAGCTCGGTCTCTTTGCGGGCGCTGCCGTCGCCGTACCACATCTTGACGAACACCGAGCGGATGCGGTCCCAGTTGACGAGCCCGATCTGCAGGTCGACGCGGAGGATGCCCAGGCGGTCGGTGTCGAGCACCAGGACGGTGTCCTCGCTCTTGCCCGCGACGCTCATCGTCTGGCTCGAGCCCTTGTAGAAGATGTCGTACTGGTAGTCGTACTGGAGCTGGTCGGGCGAGGCGAGGAAGGTGGTGAAGTGCTGCGGCGGCGTGCCCTTGGTGAACACCAGGTCCTGTACGCTGTCGATGTCGCCCTGGGCGCCCTTCTGCTTGTAGGCGAGGTGCGCCTTGACGAGGTCGACCGGGTCGTCGTCGAAATCGGCGGTCGAGATCACCGTCACGTCGAGGTACTTCAGCCAGTCGGCGTCGATCTCGATCTGGGTGCGCAGGCTCTTGACGTCGTGGCCGCCGAGCACGTTGGCGATGTTGTCGTTGGGCCGCAGATGGCCCTCGAGCACCGCCTGCGAGCGGAACTGGTAGTCGAGCGTCGCCTCCATCTCCTCGTGCCAGGTCTTGAGGTTGTAGAACTCGATGCCCTGGTGGCCGTACTTCTTGCCGTCCTGCTCGGGGAGCGCGGTGTCGAGGTGGGGGTCCTGGTCGGTCTGCACGTCCTGTCCGGTCTTGAACTCGAGGAAGGTCGCCGCCAGGAAGTCCTTGATCATGTCGTTGCCGAGCTGGGTGAGCTGCGTCATCTGCTCGGGCTTGACGACGTCGGCGCCGGCCTCGGGGATGATCTCGACGCGCGAGGCCTCGCTGTCGTGCGCCACCTTGCCGATGCGGTCGCGCGCGTCGTGGACCTGATCGCGGCCGAAGGTGTACCAGGTGCTGTCGTCGGTCGAGGTGACGCTCCAGGAGGCGTCGTCGGTGATGTGCTGCCACTGCTCCTGGACGGCGTCGAAGGCCTTCTTGGCGTCGCACCACACCACCATCCGCACGGCGTCGAGCCGGTGGTTGAACTTGAGGTCGTAGGCGATGCGGATGGCCGGCAGGTTGCGCTCGACCATCTGCCAGAGCAGCACCACGCCGTCCTGGGTGAGCTTGGCCATGAACGAGGCGCGCTCGCGGCCGGTCATGCTGACGCCGCCGCCGCCGACGAGGGTGGAGACGAAGTCCCCGGGCTGGCCGCTCGGGCTCTCGGCGAGGATCTGCACGGCGACGGTGCCGTCGGACACCGGCACCGTGCTCACTTTGAGCGCGGCGGCGAGCTTGACGGCGTCGCGGTGGATCTCGTTCGCCCACCAGCTCCGGTAGTCGGGGCCGGTCGCGGCGGTGGGCGGCCGCGTCGGATCGTGCGGATCCGCGGCGAGGCGGGTCTGGAGAGCCGGGTCGCCGGCGAGGGTGGTGCGGATCTCCTCCATCTGCTTGTCGGTCGTCGCGAGCTCGACCGAGAGCGTCAGGATGCCGCCGCCCAGCCGCGTCTTCCTCTCCTCCTCGCTCATCTTCGAGACGTCGCGCCGGAACCAGACGAGGGAGAAGATGGGCTTGCCGGCGTCGTCGAGGGCGATGCGCGGCGACTGCGGCATGATGTAGCAGGCGAGCGGATCGACGTCGTCGCGGTAGACGTTGCAGCCGGCGATCTCGCGCTGGCCGGTGAGAGTGATCATGAGCGGCTCCTCGCCTGGGGCGTCGGGCCTGGCGGCCCGGGTTCAGCAGTTCAGGCGCGTCGGGAGGAGGCCGCGTTACGCGGTCTCTCCCGGCGCGTCATGGCTAGCGTCCGGAGGGATAGAGCTCCGGCATCGCCTCGATGGTGACCACGTCGTCGCGCCCCGCCAGCTCGAGGATGTGCTCGCGGTCGACCACCCCGGTCGCGATGTCCGAGTCGGCGCCGCCGCGCAGGCCGAGCGCGAGCAGGTCGGCGAGCGGCTTCGCCTGCTGGAACCGCACCGTCACCAGCACCGGCCCCTCCGGGCCCGTCGCGAGGCGGGCGGCGAGGCGCGAGCCGAGCTTGCGGGAGACGTTCGGCGGCGGCGCGCTCACGTGATGTCCAGCGTGGCGCCGTCGACGAGGCCGAAGCCCCAGTCGCGCGACCACGGCTTCTGGCCGGCGGGGGTCCCTGCGGGGGGCTGGAAGTGCGAGGCGGCGGGGATCGCCGAGGCGCGCTTCAGGCGGTCGAGCACGTCGAGCACCGTCAGATTGGGCTTGACGGCGAGGAGGTTGGCGACCATTCCCGCGATGAGCGGCGAGGCCATCGAGGTGCCCTGGTCGAGCACCGAGATGCCGGTGCCCGCGGCGTTCTTCGTCATCACGTCGTTGGGATCGGGGGTCGACTGCGCCGAGAGCGCCGACTGGATGCGCTGGCCCGGCCCCGTGACGTCGACGGCGCGGATCACGTCGGTGACGTTGTAGAACGAGTTCGGCGTCACCGAGGAGCTGCGCAGCGGACCCGGGCTCGAGAAGCCCGAGATCTCCCCCAGGGTGCCGGCGACGCTCAGATCGGCCGCCCCGCCCGCCGGGCGCCAGGTCAATCGCGAGTCGACGGAGGCGACGCTCACTACGGCCGGGGAATCGGTCGGCGCTCCCACCAGGAAGGCGTCGTCGTCGGCCTGCGTGGCGCCGACGAACTGGCTCGCCCCGCGCCAGCCGGCGGGGATCCAGGCGTGCACCTCGAGCGGATGGGCCGTGCGGTTGGAGAGGGCGATGACCCAGGTGTCGGCGGGGAAGGTGACGTTGCCCGGCGCGGCGTAGGTGAACTGGACGTGAAAGCTGAAGTCGCCGCTCCGCGGCTCGTAGAGCTGCGAGAAGACGTCGATCCGTATCTTCAAGCCGGGGAACCACCCCGCCGGGGACGTCGAGCTGCCGAGGCGGACGACCGCCGTGTTGGCGTAGGGGTTCGTCAGGCGGTAGACCATGAGGTCGAGGGGGAAGGCGAGCGGGCAGACGCCCGTGGGGTTCTTCACCCAGACCGCCACCACCTCCGTCGTGTAGGGCATCGAGTTCGGCGCCTGCGCGCCGAGCTGGATGGGGATCGAAAGAAAGGAGGGGGTGGCCGCGGAGCCGGCCGCCACGCTGCGGGAGACGTGCGTCTTGCTCCCGCGCTGGTTGTCGGCGGCGCCCACCAGGATGCGGCCCGGCCGGTAGCTCCCCCCCGACCGCGACTGGTTGAAGAGGTCGAAGGAGAGGTCGTCGCTCCCCTCGTGGCCGTGGTCCTGGTGCCCGAAGCTCATGTTGACGACGCAGGGGAGCGCCAGCTCCTGGGCCTTCTTGAAGATGTAGCGGAGCGCCTGCGAGGGGTCGCCGCCGGCGACGCCGATGCAGCGCACGACGACGATCTTCGCCTGCGGCGCGAGCCCCGCCGGGCAGAGCACGTTGCCCGCCGCGTCCCGCACCTCGGCGCCCGCCGCGATGCCGGTGACGTGGGTGCCGTGGCCGCTCGGGTCGAGGGAGGTCGCCGTCTCCGTCGTGCCCATGAGCTCGGTGCCCCAGTTGAACCCGTCGTAGTCGTGGTCGGCCGGGTGGCGCAGGTGCGGGTTCTGGCCGGCGACGGCGGGCGGCGTGCCCTGGTCCCAAACGGCGACGAGGCGGCCGGCAAAGGCCTGGTGGCTGCCGTCGACGCCGCTGTCGATGATCCCCACCAGGACGCCCTTGCCGCCCCGCGAGCCGGCGGCGATCCGCGAGTCGAGCGCTGGATAGTGGACGGCGGGCCGCGCCAGGTCGAGGCTCGGCTGGGCGACCGGCACGGTGGTGAGCTTCTTGATCGCGGGGAGCGCCGCGATGTCGATCACCCGCTCGGGCGGCGCCAGGAGATTGAGCGAGGGCGCGTCCCCCGAGGGGATCACCCCCGCCGGCAGCGCGGGAGCGCCGTCGATCATCGCCAGCAGATGGACGAGCGTCGTGCCGCCCTCAAAGGAGACGATCTTCGACGCCCGCAGGTAGTCGTCACGGTGCACCTCGCCGGCGGCGAAGTAGCCGGAGAGGAAGCTCTGCAGCCGCGGCGCCATCTTGTCGCGCACCTCGCGCGCCGCCGGCAGGCCGACGCCCTCCTGGGTGTAGAAGAAGACGAAGTCCTCGTGCGGCGCGCTCGCCCGCCGCCAGCGCGCGGTGTGCACGGTGGCGAGCGAGAACGGCCGGTCGGCCGCCGCGGCCTCGGCGGTCTCGGCCGTCTCGTCGAAGCGCACGACGATCTCGCGGAAGACGCCCTGGCCGAGGTCGCCGCCGCCGGTGAGCAGGCTCTCGGGGACGACGGCGTAGAGGTAGGTCCGCTCGCGCTCGAGCTGCACCTCGAGGACGTTGTTCTGCTTGTACTCGGGCGTCAGGTGGGCCGGGTTGCTGGGATCGCGCCCGGCGCCCGCCCAGCGCCGGTAATAGGCGCCGTCGGCGGAATAGGTGAAGAAGTGGTGGAGGATCTCCTTCAGGCCGGCGAGGTCCCCGGCGAGGTCGCGGAGCGCGGCGGGCACCTCGTTGAGGGTCGTCAGGTTGACGCCGAGCGCCGCGCGGCTGGCGACGATGGCGCGCGCCCAATCGGCCGCGCGAGCGGCGGCGCGGCCGGTCGCCGAGCCGGCGCTCCCGGCGCCTCCGGCCGTTCCCGTTCCCGCGCCTCCGGCCGCCGGCGTTCCCGCCCCACCGGCCGGCGGCGGTGTCGCTCCTCCTGCCGGCGGTGCCGCTCCGCCCGCT
>DATBQN010000020.1:0-7096 GCA_036560825.1 Thermoanaerobaculia bacterium | reverse complement strand
TCTTCTTCGAGTTCCCCGCCGCCGAGGCGCTGGTCGAGGGCGGGCGCGTGGTCGGCGTGCGCACCGCCGACCGCGGGGTCGGCAAGGACGGCAAGCGGAAGGCCAACTACGAGCCCGGCGTCGACGTGCGGAGTCAGGTCGTCGTCCTCGGCGAGGGACCGCGCGGCACGATCACCAAGGACCTCTCGGCGCGCTTCGACCTCGAGGCCGGCAGGAACCCGCAGGTCTACTCGATCGGCATCAAGGAGATCTGGGACCTGCCGGCCGGCCGCGTCGAGCCCGGCGCGGTCACCCACACCCTCGGCTGGCCGCTCGGCCTCGACAACTTCGGCGGCGGCTTCCTCTACGGCATGGGCGGCGATCAGCTGATCGTCGGGCTCGTCGCCGGGCTCGACTACAGGAATCCGCTCTTCGACCCTCACCTCGAGTTCCAGCGCCTCAAGACGCACCCCGCCATCGCCTCCCGCCTCGAGGGCGGGAAGATGGCCTTCTACGGCGCCAAGGCGATCCCCGAGGGAGGCTGGTGGTCGATGCCGCGGCTCCACGGCGACGGCTTCCTGCTCATCGGCGACTCCGCCGGGATGCTCAACAGCCAGCGCCTGAAGGGGATCCACCTGGCGATGAAGTCGGGGATGCTCGCCGCCGAGACGATCTTCGAGGCGCTGGTCGCCGCGGGCGCCGGCGGCATCACCCGCGAGCGGCTGGCGCGCTACGCGGAGAAGGTCGAGGGGAGCTGGATCCGGGAGGAGCTCTGGGGGGTGCGCAACTTCCACCAGGCCTTCGATCATGGGCTCGTCGCCGGCATGCTGCAGGCGGGCCTCGGCCTGGTCTCCGGCGGCCGCGGCTGGGGGATCTTCGACCGCCTCGCGACGACGCCCGGCCACCGGCGCATGATCCCGTTGACCAGCGACCGGGGGCGGAAGCTCCAGCCTCCCGAGCCGATCGCCGACGACCACCGCCTCACCTTCGACCGCCTCGCCGACGTCTACAACTCCGGCACCGCCCACGAGGAGGACCAGCCGGTCCACCTCCACGTCGCCGACACCGACATCTGCATCTACCAGTGCGCGGTCGAGTACAAGAACCCCTGCCAGCGCTTCTGCCCGGCCGCCGTCTACGAGATGGTCCCCGACGCCGCCTCCCCCACCGGCGAGCGCCTGCAGATCAACGCCAGCAACTGCGTGCACTGCAAGACCTGCGACATCATGGACCCCTACGGCATCATCACCTGGGTGCCCCCCGAGGGAGGCGGCGGCCCGAGCTACAGCAAGATGTAGGGGCGTGTGCGCTGCCGGTTAGCGCAGCTGCGATTCGCGAACTGCCGAGTGTAGGAGTCGAGCGACGGTGGATCTCGCGTTCCTCCCCCCTGGGAGGGCGGAGGTTGGGACAGGGGGGAGGACAGGAGGGGGGCGGGTTCGGAATTCTCTTAGCGGCAGCCCCCCCTATCCTGTCCTTCCCCCTTCCCCAACCCGCCCCCTCCCAGGGGGAAGGAACCCGTGGCAGAAAGAAACCTGACCCAATCGGAAGCACTCATCGTGAAAGAGCTTCTCTTGCGCCTTGAGCTTCCTGACGATCTGATCCGCGTGCTCCCGCGTGATCTTGCGCATCGCTCACGAAGTCCCTCAGGACCGCCAGTTGCCGTTGGGGCTCTGGCCCGAGTTGGAGTGCCGGAAGCTCGCTCAAGCCGTCGAAAAGGTCGAGGATCAGCTCCCTGACATTCGAGAACGCCTCGCTCTGCGTGTCTCCCGAGGCGCTGATGCCGGCGTCGAAGAAGGTGGCCTTGAACTCATCCGCCTCCGGGCTGATGGTGATCGGGATCGGCTTCTTGATCGCGTACGGCTCCGGCGCGAACGAGGTGATGTGGACCGTGCACGGCGCCGAGGTCTGCTGCGATTCGACCGCCGAGAGCCGCTCTTCCAGACTGCGCAGCGTCTCGGACACCTGATTTTTCCCAAGCACCGGCTGGACCTCCGGGATCGGCCTCGAACGCGAGGCCTCGCGACGACTCATTCTAGCAGGATAGCCCAGCCAGGGCGCCGGGAGCTGAGCTCGTCTTGGCGGCTCCGTCCCGCAGCGCTACGGCGTGATCGTGCAATCGCCGCTGCGCGTCGCGATGCGGATCTGGGTGTGGCCGTCGCCGCGCCGGGCTCCCACCAGCTTGTCGCGCTCGTGGCGGAGGACGGCGTCGCGGTAGCCCACCACGAGGTCGCCGCTGCCCTGGTGGGCCTCGAGGTCGAAGCCGGCTCCGGGGCCGCCGGCGATGCGGACGTCGCCGCTCGCGGTCTCGATCGAGACGCGGCGCGCCTTGTCGAGCGCCGTCTGCACGCTGACGTCGCCCGAGCGCGTGTCGGCCGAGAGGTCCTCGATGTCCATCTTCGCCAGGCGCACGTCGCCCGAGCCGGTGTCGGCGACGACGCTCGCCGCGGCGCCGGCGCGCACCGTGACGTCGCCCGAGCCGGTCTTCACCTTGAGACGGCCGGCCGCGACCCGGCCGATCACCACGTCGCCCGAGCCGGTCCCCAGCTCGCCGTTGCCGATGAGGCTCGCGATCTGGACGTCCCCGGAGCCGGTGGTGATCGTGGTCTCCCCCCGGATCTTCCCCAGGTCGAGGTCGCCCGAGCCGCTGTCGGCGGCGAGGCGTCCGCTCAGCGAGGCGATCCGCACGTCGCTGCTGCCCAGCCCGAGCTCGAGGTTCCCCAGCAGGTCGCCTCCCGAGACGAGGCCGACCCGGTTGCTCAGGCCGAGCGCGGCGCCCGCCGGGAAGCCGATCTTCACGTCCGCGTAGAGGATCGGCACGCCCGACCGCTCGCGCGAGTAGACGCGCACCCTCTCGCCGAGGTAGGTGGTGGAGCTCTGGCTCGAGTCCATGAAGGAGAGGAACGCCGGGACGTGCTCGCCCCGCTCCGGCCGCGGATAGCAGAAGCCGCGGTAGTCGCCGACCGGATAGGAGAGGGCGAGCTCCTCGCGCCCCTGGCGGTCGCGGGCCTTGATCCAGCGCAGGGCGGCGAGGAGACGCGAGGTCTCGGCGCCGTCGCCGCCGCGGGCGTGGACCGTGACGTCGACCGTCATCGGGCCGGCCGGCGCCGGCACCAGGTCGACCCGCCCGACGAGGTTGGCCAGGCGCACCGGTTGCCCGGCGGGAAAGGAGTCGTGGAAGGTGCGGGTGGCGACCTCGGCGGCGTGCGCCCCGGAGGCGCCGGCCGCCAGGCCGGCCGCAAGGGCCAGGGCGCAGGCGAGGGCGGACCGGGTGGAGGCGGCGGGATGGCTCATGGGAGGTCTCCTTCGATCGGCATCTGTCGGGCACTACGGCACCGGGGCCGGGAAGGTTGCGCCGGCGTCGCGGCAAGCCGCCGCGCCAGTCTCTCACCAGCTCGCCGCAGGCGGTAGACTGGGCCGCCCGAGCCCGTTCCGATACTTCTCCTGGCCCTGGAGGCTTCGCATGAATCGCCGCCGCGCTGTCCTGTCGCTCTGCGCCTCGCTCGCCCTATCGACTTCCGCAGTATTCGCGGCGCCGGACCGGGCGGTCGAGCGCCTCACCTTCGACGCGCTCTTCGCCAAGGACGCCTTCGGCCGCGCCCCCTCGCAGTACGTCTGGGCGCCGGACGGCCGCCGCCTGACCTACGTGCTCAAGGACGAGAAGGGCGACGAGGCGCTCTGGAGCCTCGACACCGGGAGCGGCCGGCGCGAGATCCTCCTCCGGCTGGCGGACCTCAAGGGCAAGGACGGCGCCAAGCTCGACCTCGACGGCTACCAGTGGCTCCCCAAGGGCGACGCCCTCGTCCTCGCGGCCGGCGGCGAGCTCTTTCGCTATCCGCTCGCCTCCCGCAAGCTGGAGCGCCTGACGGCGGAGGGTCGAGCCGCCGACCCCAAGCTCTCGCCCGACGGCAGCCGCCTCGCCTTCGTGCGCGGCGAGGACCTCTACGCGATCGACCTCGCGAGCGGCAAGGAGCGGGCGCTCACCCGCGGCGGCAAGGAGAACGAGACGCTGCACGGCAAGGTCGACTGGGTCTACGGCGAGGAGATCTGGAACCGCCATCCGCAGGCCTACTGGTGGAGCCCGGACGGGACGAAGATCGCCTACGACGAGTTCGACGAGCGCCCGGTCGAGAGCTACCCCATCGTCGACTACAGCCCGCAGTACCCCACGGTGACCTGGCAGAAGTACCCCAAGGCCGGCCAAGCCAACCCGCGGGTGCGCATCGGCGTCCTCGACGTGGCGAGCGGCTCCACCATCTGGATGGGGACGGGCGGCGAGGAGGGCGTCTACCTGGCGCGGGTCGATTGGGCGCCCGACGGCAAGTGGCTGGCGATCCAGCGGCTGAACCGCGAGCAGACCCAGCTCGACCTCCTGCGCTGCCGGGTGGAGGACGGCATCTGCTCGCCGCTCCTCGCGGAGACGCACCGCACCTGGATCAACCTCGGCGACGACTTCCGCTTCCTGCGCGACGGCCGCGCGATCTGGAGCTCGGAGAAGAGCGGCTGGCGCCGCCTCTATCTCTACGACCCCACGTTCCACGAGGAAAAGCCGCTCTCGCCGCAGGGCTGGGCGGTCGCCTCGCTCGACGGCGTGGTCGAGCAGGGCGGGCAGGGGTACGCCCTGGCGACCGGCTTCGCGACCGCCGGCGACGCCGGCGGCGGCATCCTCTCCCCCGTCGACCGCCAGGTGATGCTGCTGCCCCTCGACGGCGGCGCGGTCAAGACGCTGGCCGGCGATCCCGGCTGGAACGAGGTGGGCGCGGCGTCGCCGGCAACCGGGAGCTGGGTCCACACCTGGAGCGACGCCGATCACCTGCAGCGCGCCGAGGTGCGGCGCGCCGACGGCTCGCGCCTCGCCGATCTCCCCGCGAGCGCCCCCGCCTTCGACGCGGCGAAGCTGCCCCGGTGGGAGTTCGTGACCATCGACGGCCCCCGGGGCAGCAAGCTCCCGGCGCGGCTCCTCAAGCCCGCGGGCTTCGATCCCTCGCGCCGCTATCCGGCGATCGTCTACCACTACGGCGGACCGGGCTCGCAGGAGGTCAAGAACCAGTGGAGCCTGCGCGGCGGCTGGCACAAGATGATGGCCGAGCGCGGCTACGTGGTGCTGACGGTGGACAACCGCTCGTCGCTCTTCTTCGGCAAGGCGGGGGAGGACCGCGATCACCGGCGGATGTCGGACGGCAACCTGGAGGCGCAGCTCGCCGGCGTCGCCTACCTCAAGAGCCAGGGCTGGGTGGACGTCTCGCGGCTCGGGCTCTGGGGCTGGTCGGGTGGCGGCTCGAACACGCTCTACTGCGTCTTCAACGCGCCGGGGGTGTGGAAGGCCGCCGTCGCCGGCGCCCCGGTCACCGACTGGACGCTCTACGACACCATCTGGACCGAGCGCTACCTCGACCGCCCGCAGGACAACCCGCAGGGCTACCACGACACCTCGCCGATCACCTACGCCAAGCAGCTCAAGGACCACCTGCTCATCGTCCACGGCCTCGCCGACGACAACGTCCACCCGCAGAACACCATCGACCTCACCGACCGGCTCGTCGCCGCCGGCATCCCCTTCGAGGAGGCCGTCTACCCGCACCAGAAGCACGGCTTCAAGCCCGACTCGAGCCGCCACTTCTACGAGCGGATGACGGAGTTCTTCGACCGCTGGCTGGGCGAGGTTACGGTGGAGAGGGTGGAGGTGAAGGGAGGGAGGTAGGCGGAGCGGCGACCTACTCCGCGTACCGCTTCATCACCACCGACCCGTTGGTGCCGCCGAAGCCGAAGGAGTTGGTGACGGCGTATTCGACGTCGGCGGGGCGGGCCTTGCAGGGGACGAAGTCGAGGTCGCAGCCCTCTCCCGGGTGCTCGAGGTTGATCGTCGGGGGGAGGATCTGGTGGCGGATGGCGAGCGCCAGGATGCCCGACTCGAGGCCGCCCGCGGCGCCCAGCAGGTGGCCGGTCGCGGACTTGGTCGAGGAGACGGCGAGCCGCCGGGCGTGCTCGCCGAAGACGGTCTTCACCGCCCTCACCTCGGAGAGGTCGCCGAGCTGCGTCGAGGTGCCGTGGGCGTTGATGTAGCCGATGGCCTCCGGGGCGAGCGCCGCGTCGGTGAGCGCCGCCCGCATCGCGCGCACCGCCCCCGAGCCCTCCGGATCGGGCGCCGAGATGTGGTAGGCGTCGGCGCTCATCCCGTAGCCGGCCACCTCGGCGTAGACGGCGGCGCCCCGCTTCAACGCCGCGTCGAGATCCTCGAGGACGACGATCCCGGCGCCCTCGCTCATCACGAAGCCGTCGCGATCCTTGTCCCAGGGACGAGAGGCGCGCTCGGGCTCGTCGTTGCGCGTCGAGAGCGCGCGCATCGAGCAGAAGCCGGCGATGGCGAGCGGCGTGATCACCGCCTCGCTGCCGCCGGCGATGATGGCGTCGGCCTCGCCGTTCTGGATCAGGCGGAAGGCGTCGCCCACCGCGTGGAGGCCGGTGGTGCAGGCGGTCGCCGGGGCGGTGTTGGGGCCGCGCGCGCCGTAGTGGATCGACACCTGGCCGGCCGCCATGTTGACGATGAGGCCGGGGATGAAGAAGGGCGACACCCGGTGCGGCCCCTTCTTCATCAGCACCTCGTGGGTGGCCTCGATGAGCGGCAGGCCGCCGATCCCCGAGCCGATGATGACGCCGACGCGGTCGCGGTTGGCGTCGTCGATCACCAGCCCGGAGTCCTCGAGCGCGAAGCGGGTGGCGGCGAGCGCGTAGTGGATGAAGAGGTCGCTCTTCTTGACGTCCTTCTTGTCGACGTAGTCCTGGGGGTGGAACCCCTTGACCTCGCCGGCGATCCGCGTCGGGTAGGCCGAGGCGTCGAAGCGGGTGATCGGACCGATGCCGCTCCGCCCTTCCAGCAGCGCGCTCCAGTTCTCCGCCGTCCCCACGCCCAGGGGGGACACCAGGCCCACCCCGGTGACGGCGACGCGGCGGCGCGCTGGGCGAGTCAAGGTCTGGGAGGGATCGGTCAGGGGAGCGGTTGGGGGGTCGTCTGAGGGAAGGTGAGTCAGTTCTGGTCCCCGGCGTTGTGCTCGATGTACTGCACCGCCTCGCGAACGTTGCTGATCTTCTCGGCCTCCTCGTCCGGGATCTCGATCCCGAA